>DOUV01000961.1:3561-4272 GCA_003520455.1 Chloroflexota bacterium
CCGTTCGCAATTCAACCGACTGCGTCACTCCTGACTATAAGCGAAGTCGCTAGAACGAAGGTAATTCACCATGAAATCAAAGGACGAACGTTTCTGGACCCTCGACGACTACCGGCGGTGGCTGAATCACCCAGACGCCGTCGTCCGAGAGTGGGCCGCGCATCGCATCGACAACCAGTACCCGCAGCAAGCGGCGGAAAGCTTCGTGGGGCTCCTGAATGATTCGAGTATCCATCTCAGGACCCTGGCCGCCCAGACCCTCGCGGCGAGCGGCGACCCAGGCTACGAGCCAGCGCTGCTGGCGGCCCTGCCGCAGAGTGTGGGCCTCGTCCGCAGGTGGATCGTGTCGGCTCTGGCCCAGCTTCATTCGCCCGCTCTCCTCCCGCAATTGCTGGAAGCGGTGGACGCCGCCGGCGAACTCTCCCAACGCGATGTTCTCCCCTCCGAACTGGGGACCACGATCAACGCGCTCGGGCACTACCCGGACGCGGAGGCACGCGCGGTTCTCTGGCGCTTTGTCGAGCGCTATACTCGTGACGATAGCCTGAGCCAGGACGCCTTCAGTGCGCTGCTTCGCTTCCCTGACGTGGATACCGTTCCACGGTTGGTTGAGCGCTACCAGGAGCTCCGGCTCAACGAGCCGGTGCCGTGGGTCCGTGCCAGTTTGGCCCTGGCGGAGGCCGCCGGGTTGAGCCGTATGACCGAAGAAGC
>DOUV01000961.1:4293-4500 GCA_003520455.1 Chloroflexota bacterium
ACCGGGGCCGTTCAAAAAGGTCCGGACGCGGCCCGCGAGCGTATCGAGGACTGGCTGAATCAGAGCCTGTCGATGTCAGAGCGTCTCGACAACGCAATCTCCACCTCGTACCAGACGACCACCCAGGCTGCGACGACGCTGCTCCCACTCCTCGCCACGGAGATCGCTGATATTGCCGCTGAGCGCGGCGACGACCTGGCCGCCTGG
>DOUV01000959.1 GCA_003520455.1 Chloroflexota bacterium
AACCGCCGGGCTGGGCTCCCCCGCGTCGCCGGGCCGCCCGCTCACGCGGTTCCTCCGAACCACGTTCTCACCGGCTCAACGACGCCTTGACCGGCGCTCTACAGGATACCGAGGCTCCTGGCCCTGGCGACGGCCTGGGTGCGACTGTTGACGCCGAGCTTGCCGTAGATGGCGCGGGTGTGCACTTTGACCGTGCCCGGCGAGAGGACCAGCTTGCGGGCGATCTCTCGATTCGACAGCCCCTCGGCGATGAGCTGGAGGACCTCCGATTCTCGCCTGGTCAGAGGCTCTACCATCTCAAGCGGCAGGGTCGCGGCCGTCGTTACCGATTCGGAGCCGGGAAAAGCCGCCAGGAGCCGGCCCGCATACTCCGGCGCGATCCCGCGCGTGGCGGCCTCGTAGAGCAACCGGGCCATCGGCGGACCGTGATCCACGAAAACTCGCACAAAGCCTTCCGGCTCCGCCAGGGCCAGGGCCCTGGTGAGGGCGGTCAGCGCGTGGGCCAGATCACCTTCGGTCTGGAACGCTAACGCCTGGAGCGAGAGGATTTCAATCATGCTCCCGAACCGGCCCTGCCCCTCGGCGACCTGCAACAGCGGCATGAGCAGTGCCAGTGCCTCGTCGGGCCGGTCCTGCGCAATATGCACCCGCGCCAACGCGGTGCACTCGATCTCACGAATGGAATAGGGGAGGGTATCGCTACCGGCCCCGCCTTCCAACCTGCCCGTACGCCGGCCGCGATCGAATCCCCGGTCCGCGACCCAGCGCGCGGCGGCCTCGAGGTTGCGCTGCGCGACCCAAAGCCGCACCTGGTGTGCAGCCACGAAGAGATCGTCGAGGCCGGTGGCGTCGAACTGCCGGGCGAGCCGGCGTGCCACCTGGATGGCCTGGTCAGCGCCCAGAGCGTCCCCTTGCGCTTGCCGAATCCAGGCGAGAGTCAGGTATCCGCCTATCCCCGAGCTTTCTACCCACTCTTGCACGAGCCCAATCCCCCTCTGGACACAACGTGCCGCCCCATCCAGATCATCCCACTGGCGCAGCAACTCCCCCAGGCCTAACAGGACCCTGCCGGCGATAGGCAATGGTCGTCCGGTGCTGTCGACGGCAAAGTCCAGGGCTCGCTGGTACAGCCCGCGCGCCTCGTGAAGCTGTCCCCGGAAAAGGTAAAGTCCGGCCAACTGATGGAGACTCGCCACTATGCCGGTAAGATCCCCGGCCTCCTGGCCTATTCTCACTGCTTCGTCGTAGGTTCGGATCGCCGCCGCGATGTCACCTGTCAACGCGTAGGCCGAGCCCAGGTTGCGAGCAACTAAGCCTTTGAAGAAAACATTGCCCTCCGCCAGAAGTTCCCAGGCCCGGTGGGACAACTCGATGCTCTTGGAAACGTCCCCCTGGAGTGTCGCGAGCACAGCCCGAACCAAAGCCACGATTCCGGCGGCAAGGCCCGTCGCATCGCCTTCACCAACCACTTCCAAACGCGCTTCCACGTCGTGCAGTGGGCGACAAATCAGCAACGATACGAGCGCGTGATAGGCAGACAAGAGCGGCCGGGCGCGCACGGCGCCGTCCGGCAAGGCATCGAGCCAGTGCAGAAACGTGTCGAACTCAGCTCGCATCAACGTCGGGCCGGCAACCTGCTCGATCAGGCGAGCCGCGCGCTCGAAATCTGCGGACACCACAGCGTGATCGATTGCGGAGGCTGTCATCCCGTTCTGCTCGTACCAGGCGCTCGCACGGCGGTGCAACTCGGGGATCATCTCGGATTGTTCCTGCTGCAACCGGTGGCACAGCAGGTTGGCGAAGAGCCGGTGGTAGCGATACCAGTGGTGCTCCTCGTCCAGCGGTACGATGAAGAGGTTCGAGCGCTCGAGGTGTTCCAATATCTCCTGGCTGCGCAGCGGAAGGATGCCGGGGGAAGGATCGGTTGTTCCCCCGTCCTCCCCCCATACTGCAGCCCCTGTCACCACATCACAGAGGGGGCCGCTCAGGCGATCCAGGATGGCAGTCTGGATCAGGAATGTCTGGAGGTTCCTGGGCTGGCGCTGCAATACCTCTTCAATCAAATAATCCAGGATATACGGGTTGCCCTCCGGAAAGGCCTGAACAAACTCCGCACGGTCCGTCCGCCCCTGCAGCGACACGGCTGCCATCTGCAGGCCGGCGATCCATCCCTCCGTGTGTGCGGCAAGCAGGGCGACCTCACCGGGCGTGAGCGCCAGGCCCATCACCTGGTTGAGAAACGCGGCGGCCTCGGTAGGGGTGAAGCGCAGGTCGGCCTGGCGGAGTTCAACGAGATGTCCGTGCCCGCGGAGGCGTGCGAGGGGGAGTGGAGGATCCGCCCGGGAAGCGATCACCAGGTGCATCTGTGGCGGCAGATGGTCGAGGAGAAAGCTGACCGCCCTATGAACAACTTCTGCCCCAATGACGTGGTAGTCGTCGAGAATCAGCGCAAAATGATCGGGGAATTCCGTCAGATCGTTGATCAAGGTTGTCAGAAGGGGCTCGACCGGCGCTGACTGGGGCATCTGGAGCATGGCGAGGGCCGCTTCGCCAAGAGCCGGCTCAATCGTCCGTAAGGCCGCGATGAGGTACGCCAGGAAGCGCGCCGGGTCACTGTCGGCCTCTTCCAGCGAGAGCCACGCAGCACGCAGCCCGCAGCTATGCACCCACTCGCTCAACAGCGTCGTCTTGCCGAAGCCTGCCGGGGCTGAGAGGAGGATGAGCTTGTGCTCCAGGCCCGCGTTGAGTCGCTCAACCAAACGTGGGCGCGGCACGAAGGCAAGCCGAGGCGGCGGGATGTAGAGCTTCGTCTTCAAGAGCGCGCCGGTCATTGCTCCACCCCTCAGAGTTGCGACTCGAGAATGTTGCTCTCTGGATTCTCGTCCTGGAATCCAGCCGTACTCCCATTTCTGTTGCCTTGGCTACCTTCTACTCCCTCCCAAACCAGAAACACCACATCTTCCCTCGCGTTCAGGCAGGGAGCACGTCGCAACAAATCTTCCGCAGCGGCTGCCACAGGCCCATCCGCGAGGCAGTCACGGCACGGTGCGCTGACAGGCCTGGTTATGGCCAAGGCAAGAAGAGGGCACCGAATGCCGGCGCCCTCTTTGTTGAAGCGAGGTTCATCACCTTCAGCGCCCTACGTTGCTCCTGCGTACGTGAATCCCGCACCAACCTCACCCGCGCTGACGGCAGCCGACGTCGGGCGCAGACGAGCCTGGGTCCAGAGCCAGAGTGCACCGAGACCAAGCAGCGAGACGACCAGGGTGACCAGGAAGCCCAACCAGGGAATTGCCGTCAGGATCACCAGGACGATCAACCCGGCGACGAGCGGCCACACCCGGCTGGCAGCGAGGGCCGGCTGGAGCTGGTTCAATAGCCAGTGCCCCCCCAGGACGCTGACAACGATTTGAGCGACGAAGCCCGTAAAGATCACGAAGGTGGTGACCAGCACGGCATCGGCGGTCAGTCCGATGCCCACCAGCGGGCCAACCAGGCCACCCAGGGTCAGGCGGCCGAAGGCTATGGCCAGGAGAATGGCAACCACCGCCAGGGTGATCACCACGACGGGGAAGACGACGAGCGCCACAACGCCCCATCCCAGGCTGGCGAGCGGTCGCGACTGAATCATCCCGCCCAGAGTCGTTGTCCAGGCCGGAGCGACCCACATCATCAACAGCCCGACCAACAGCAGTGTAACCAGCCGGCGGAGATGGTCGAGGGCGATGCTCACCGGAGTCGGTTCTCGTGCCGGCGCGACCACCACCGGCTCGTAGCTCACGCCGCCCGGCACCTGCGCAGCCGGGGCGATCTTTCCCTCGACCGGCGACTGATACGTCAGTCGACCGCCGACGCGGGCAGAATCGCCGAGCGTGAGGCCGGGCTGAACGGCGGGCATGGGCACCGGTGCCGGCGGCATGAACAAGGCGGGTTGAGGGCCTCCCGCCTGACCGCCAACCTCAAGGGTCACGTCGCGTCCGACGGTCCCATCCAGCGCGACGGCAGAGGCAGCCCCACGCACGTTGTGATCCACATTCCCGGCGAGCCTGGCCTGGACAGCGCCAAACAGCAGGTCCCCACCCATCGTGCTGCCAGCCCTACTCTCCAGGCTGAAGCTGCCGATCACTGCGTCGTCGGCCACCTGCGCGCCCCTATCCAGCATGATCACCTGCCCGGCAGCGCGGACGTCATCGCCCACCGTGCCGTTGATAACCAGTGCCTGGCTCAGGGCCAACACGTCGCCCTCGACCGTGCCGTTGATCGTGACCTGGGTGGCAAAGGCAACCAGGTCACCCTTTACGGTCCCGTCGATGGTCACGGTGTTTCCAAAGGCGTACAAATCGTCGGCGACAACTTCTGTGGGGCCGACCACGACCTGATTAGCGCTGCGGACCTCCGCAGCCAGAGCCGTTACCGGGACAACCAGTCCGATCAGTAATACCAGGCTCGCGACGATCAGAACGGTTCGCGATCTTGCGAGAGAAGACACTCGCATCGTGTACTCCTTTCCTTCCAAGAAAAGAAGAAAGCCAGAGACGCTGACTCCCTGGTCAGGCTCCGGCTTCGTTGATGCTCAGATTGGGCTCTTGCCGTCTTGTCAGTACTATGACACATTTCTCTGCGCAACGGCCATCCTCTATCATCATAACTCCAACATGACATTTATCACTTGAAGGAACCCTCTGTGAACGAGTACATGGGCTCGGATGATATGTTCATATGATCCTGTTGGCGAAATCGTCTCCAGGGAGGGCGAGCAGTTCGTAGTGCGCGCTTTAGCGCGCTTAAGCGCGCACTACAAACAGGCACCCGCCACTCGCACCAATTCGCCAACAGTGCCCCCTGGGCCTGCGGCCCGCGCCGGGAAATGAAAATTGGCACCGCGCCACGGCGAACAGCGCTGCGGGCTATTTTCAGGAGAGTGTCATATGAACACATCA
>DOUV01000800.1 GCA_003520455.1 Chloroflexota bacterium
GTGCCCCCCCCGGGCCAACTCTTCGGCCGCGGCGAGCCCGGCCGGGCCTGCGCCGACGATCGCCACCCGTTTGCCCGTCGGATGCGTCCGGCGAGTGATCACCCGACGCTGCTTGCGGTTGGCGTCGGCGGCGAACGCCTCGAGCCGGCTGATGTTCACCGGCCCGTTGCGTGTATTGACGACGCAGGAACTCTGGCAAAAATGAGGGCAGACCCGGCCGCAGATTTCAGGCAGGTTGCTGGTCTGCCGAAACACCTCCCCGGCCCCGGCGAAGTCGCCTTGCTCGATGAGCCACAGGGCCAGGGGGATATTGTTGTTGGCCGGGCAAGCCCGCACGCAGGCCTGGGGATAGGGGCACTGGAGGCAGCGGCTGGCCTCGACGACCGCGGTCTCCGGGTCGTACCCGAGGAACACCTCGTCGAAGTTGTGAATACGTTGCGCCGGCGCCTGTCGCGGCACCGCTTGTGGCGGCGTCGCCAGCCGGGTTTTGCGGTTGATTTCCAGGATACTGGTTCGGTCAAACATAGTTGCGCGGTCCATCCAGCAATTTCCCACAGACTCGGGATGAATACGTTAACCACCTACCAGCCCGGCTCGCTCCCGCTCCTGGCGCTGCCAGAGGAGTAACCAGCTATCGTAGGCGTCGGCCCAGTTCTCCTCGGTCACCACCAGAACTTTGTCCACCCCGTCCCGGTCCTTGATGTAAAAGGTAAGTTCCGGGCGACCGTCCTCCTCGGTCTCGACCATGCAGCCGCCGGGACCAAAGTCCCGGTAGAGCAGTTTCCAGCCGAAGGTGGCCTCGCAGGCGGCCTGCCAGCAGGAGCACCATTGGCGGTCCATGTAGACGATCATTTTACTCTCTCCCATTCCCTGTGGCCAGGTCGGTCTCCCGGCTTTTGACGGCCGAGTTCGGCCCTGCACTCTGGCCGGGATCCCAGCCAGCGTCGCCGTCTGCGCACAAATCGAGCCGTACGATGCGAGCGGGCTACCGATTTTCTCGGTCAAACCTTCATGAGGAAGCGGTCGATATCTCGCGCCGCACGTTTCCCAGCGCCCATGGCTCGTACCACGGTATCGGCCCCGGTGACGATGTCGCCGCCGGCCCAGACGCCGGTCCGGCCGGTCCGTCCCGTCTCCGGGTCCACCGTGATCAGCCCCCACCGGTCGGCGGCCAGCCCGCCGGTGGTTTCGGACAGCGTCTTGTCGGCCTGGTAGCCCAGAGCGAGCACGACGGTGTCCACCGGCAGGGTGAACTCGGTGCCTGGTTTGGGCACTGGCCGGCGCCGGCCGCTGGCATCGGGCGCTCCCAGCCCCATCTCCTGGCACTCCATGGCGACCAGGCGTGCCTGTTCGTCCCCGATGAAGCGCACCGGCGTCGTGAGGAACATGAAGCGCACGCCCTCCTCACGAGCGCTGCCCACTTCCTCGCGGCGGGCCGGCATCTCTGATTCGGATCGCCGATAGACCACAGTGACTTCCCGGAAGCCCAGGCGCAGGGCCGTCTCAGCCACATCCATCGAAGTGAATTCCTTGAGCCCGTCCCGTTGGACGATGGAGCCCAGGCGGACGGCCGTCTGGGCGACGTCCATGGCCGTATTGCCGGCGCCGATGACAGCCAGGCGCTCTCCAATCGTGGGTGCGCCCTCGCCGGGCGCCTGACCACTCCGCGATAGCTTGGTCCGGGTCAGAAATTCCGTCGCGGTGTAGACCCCGTTCAGCTCCTCGCCGGGAATCCTGAGCCGGGTAGGAACGATCGTGCCGGCACCGATGAAGACCGCGCCGTACCCTTGGGCGAGGAGGTTGTCAATCGTAAGATCCGTGCCGATGGTCGTATTCACCCGGAAGCACACCCCAACCGCCTCGAGAAACTCGATCTCCGCCGCGAGCACGGGGGGCGGGAGCCGGAACGTGGGGATGCCCCACGCCAGCGCCCCCCCGATGATGGGCAGGGATTCGAAGACGGTGACCTGGTGGCCGCGGAGCGCCAGGTCGGCCGCACACGCCAGACCCGAAGGACCGGAACCGACGACGGCGACGCGTCGGCCCGTCGCAGGTGCCTTCTGCTCCGCCGGCTGCTGTCGCCGGCCGGATGCCTGCTCCCACGTGCCCAGAAAGCGCTCCAGCGCGCCGATAGCGATGGCATCGCCCCCCTCTTGGGCCAGGACACAGGCGCCCTCGCACTGGCGGGCGAAATCACAGACCCGGCCACAGATCGCGGGGAAGTTGGTGGTGCGGCGCAGCACTGCGATCCCTCGCTGGAAATCCTGATCGACCAGGGCGCGAATGAACCCGGGGATATCGTTGTGGACCGGGCAGCCTTGAATGCAGAGGGGTTCGGGACATTGCAAGCAACGGGTGGCCTCGACCAATGCTTGTTCGCGACTGTACCCCAGTTCCACCTCCTCGAAGTCAACGCTCCGCTCGTGTGGGTCGCGGGCCGGCATACGCACCCGGTAACCCGAGAGCGCCGGCTCCCACTGCGTGTCTGGGTACTCGCGGCCGAAGGGCAACTTGAGATCGTGATCGTCCCAGAGGCCTGGGTGCGGGCTCGGCCCATAAATGGGCTCCATCTCTTCCGGCGTGCCGACCGCCGTGGCGCCGCAGGTCTGCAACATGGTGTGGATCTCTGCTCGCCGTAGGGGCGGCACTGTCACGCCTAACAGCTGGCCACTGTGCCCATTGGACTTGGTCGCGTGGGCGCGGATACCTATAAAATCGGGGGCAATGCCGGCCTTTTCCAGCCGGCTTCGGGCGGCATCTAGAGCCTCACCATGGGTGAAAGCCGCCACCAGGACCCGGGCTGGTTGTTCTGCCTTGCTCATGAGATCCCTCCCTACCGTGACAGGCTCTCGATGTACTGGATGATCGTTTCCAATTCGTTGTCGCTCAGCATCGCGATACTGAAGGGCGGCATTTGTTTTTTCGGTGTTCGCACCTGTCGCCGTACCTCCTCGGCCGTCTTCCCCACCAGGCTGGGTGCCAGAGCGGTGCCTTGAGCCCCAGGGCCGTGACAGGCGATACACCCTTTACTCTGGAAGAGTTGCGCCCCTTGATCGATGTCTGAGACTGCCTCGCTCTGGGCTCCCTCGGAGCTGGAAGCCGGAGCTGCCGGGCTCGCCGGTGGCGTCACTTCGATCTGGACGCCGTCAGGCACCTCAGGGAGCGCCATCAGATACGCCACGACGTCGGCGATTTCCTGTCGAGAGAGGGGAATCCGGGGCATGGTCGCCTGGTTATTGACGGTCTCGGGATTCGCGACGACGGCGGTCAGGAAGGTCGGTCCCGCGACCGCCACACCATGCAGATTCGGCCCGACTTGCCCGCGGGCATCCTGGCCGTGACAGACGGCACAGTTGCTCACAAACAGCTGCTGCCCGGCGGCTGAATCTCCGAGGGGCCGAGAAAAACCGAACACCCGAATAGGGACCCCCTCGGGTTGTGCCGCGGATTCCCGGTAAGCCTGGTAACCGAAGGCGACCAGCGGGGTCCCAATGATCGCGACCAGGGCGATGATGATTGCCAGGAGTTCCCATTTGCTCATCAGACAGTCTCCCATTGAGAGAGTAGAGATTGGAGATGAGAGATTTGGAGAGGAACGACCACCTTCCAGATCGAACACGGCGGCCAAGAACCGCAGTCTCTCATCCTCAATCTCCCGTTAGCCCAAGTACAAGCGCAAGAACACCACCGTCACACCGACGAGAAAGGTCGCGATGGGAACCAGTGCTCGTTGAGCCTGCCGGGGATCAGGGAAGTTTTCCTCCGAGAGGCGATGAGCCAGCAGAATCGACAGCACCAGACCGACCAACAGCACAGGAATCTGGAAATAGGGCACCCACCCGGAGAGGTACGGCGTCCACGGGTAGTGCTTCGTCCCCAAGAGATTCCAGCCCCACCCGAAGGGATCAGAGAGCAACGGGATCGCGTAGGAAACGTTGATGAACAGGAACGCGATGCTAAAGGCAATCCAGGCCATCAGGCCCATTGGCACCAGGGCGTAGGCATAGGTGACGAAGACACGCCGCAGCGGGACCGAGGAGGCGCCAGCCATTCGCTTCGACAGCCAGGAAAAGAGCAGGAAAATCCCCGGGACGACCACCAGGTTCAAGGTCAGCAGTCCGGCGGCGTAGGCCAGAAAGGTCGGGAGGCTGGTCACGTTGGCCCAACTCTTCAGCTTCCCCCACGGCCCCAGCATCACCACGGAGTAGACGGCCGCGCTGGTGAGCATGATGAAAGCCTTGTAGGCCTCATCCAGATGGCGGTAGGGCACCAGCAGGTCCTTCCCGAAGACCCGCAGGTTGAGCCCCACGTTACCCACCGGGCAGGCCTTGATGCACTCCGTACAGAGCCCGCAGTAGGCATTGCGGTTGAGTGTGCCGGGGTACTCCATCCAGGGGCAACCGAAGGCGTCGGCCGAGCCGCGGATGCACTCTTTCCCACAGTGCCGGCGACAGACCTCGGGATCCTTCACCCGCAACTCTAGCGGCGCCACCATAGAGTACAACCCAATGAAGCCGCCCACGGGGCAGACATAGCGGCAGAAAACCCGCCGCTGGAAGATCAGCGACAGCACAATCGCCAGCACGATGAAGAGTGACAACACGATCCCGGTCACAACGGGGGTCGTCAGGATGATGGCGCTGAACGTAGCGACCGCCAGGAAGGAGAAGTTCTGCAGCCAGATGTTGCGTAGCCGCCGGGGCCAGGCCTTTCCGAGGGTGAAGAGCTTACGCTTGCGGCGTTGGACGAAGCTCAATCGCTGCAACCATTCGCCTGGTGCCGGGATGGGACACATGGTGCACCATACCCGGGCTCCAAACGGAATCAGGAACATGATCAGCAGCGCCCACCAGATGATCCATACGAAGATGATGGCGAAGTTGTGGTTGCCAACCGGGGTCCCGAAGAAGGCGGTCAGGAGAACCAGCACGAAGAAGAACAGGTTCGGCAGGATCACGAAGAATTGGAAGGCCCGGTGGCGGAGCACGCGTCTCAGCAGGCCGATCCCGAGCAGATCGAAAGGCAAGCGGCGGCGTGGCAGACGGGCCCCCAAGGCCGTCAACCGGGGGAGACCCAGGGGGCGGGCGATAATGCCCAGGCTGCCAGGTGAACGATCCGGATTTCCCGGATTCTCCCGTGTTCTTGAGATGTAGCCCAGGGTGCCGAGCGCGACCAACAGGGTCAACACCATTGCTCCCGCCGCGGGAGTGTTGGGCTCAACAACCAGCTCCCCAATCATGAACGGGTGCATGTTGCCGCAGGTGTAGGAACAGCGGAAGCGGAACTTGCCGGCCTTGTCGGCGCTGATGGTCACGGTGGTAGTCCGCCCGGGGAGAACGGGTTCGTTGATCCCATACCCGTCCAGGTAAAACCCGTGTACCACGTCATCCGAAGTAATGTTGAAGACGACCTGGTCCCCGCGGTTGACATGAATGACCTCGGGTTGCCAATCAAAGCGCTGCGCCGCCAGATTGATCTCCCGCCTGGTGGGCAACCCCGCGTGAGGGTTCGCCGCGACCAGAGCAAACAGCGCGCTCAAGACGAGAAAGCGTGGTAACCAACGTTTCATCCCTTCACCCCCTTGCTGCCCACTCGCTCGCCACCAACACCGCCACCACCAACTCGGATGGCCCGGATCAAATCCTCAGGACCAGTGGCCGTCATCCGCCTCGCATCGTAGAGATGCATCTCATTCCCTGTGGCCTCCAGACAAATAAACCGGAGCACGTCCTCAGCCGACAGTGGGAAAGGGGTTGCCAGTATCGTGCCCGGCTCAGACACCTGGATTACGACGTCGGGGTGGAGATCAAAGACATGGGCCCACCCCCCAGGTTCGTCCGGCTCGCATGCGACGACGTCGATATCGGCGGTCGTCGCAAGCAACCCCTCGATCGCCCGGCCGACGAGTGGGAACCGAGAAAGGATGGCCACGCGACGGACCCTCATTCGTGCCTCCGTTCACCATGCTGCGGCTTACTCGTAGTATACGCGCTGGCTTGCGCGCTGATCCATCCTCCAGGGTAGCCCTTTTCACACAAAAGAAGAGCTATCTTGCGATAGCTCTTTCGGGCCCCGTCGCGCCCGTTGGATAGTCTGTTCGGGCTATGCGCGCAGAGGCGTGCACAAAAACCAAGCCTTGTCGCTTGAAAGGTTACGGATTGAAAGGTTGAAGGTTGAACGTTCGACAGTGCAAGGGCGTTGCCAGCCGCTGCAACGGCACCGGTGAACGTTCAACCTTCAGGTCACGAACCTGTAACCCGAACAGCATTAGTGGGAGGCCGTTGTCAGGCCCTGTTGGATGGCATAGGCGGCGGCCTGGACGCGATTCTCAAGATGCAGCTTGGCCAGGATGTTTTTGAGGTGGTTCTTCACGGTGTTCTCGGCGATGACAAGCTTGTCGGCAATCTCTTTGTTGGTCGAGCCGTGAGCAACGAATTGGAGCACCTCACGCTCCCGGTCGGTGAGCCGCTGAATCCCAGCTTTCGCGTGCGCATTTTCGCCCAGGCGGGAGAACTCACGGATGAGCTTGCCAGCCATGAAGCGCGAAATGGGCGCCTCGCCGCACGACACGCCCCGGAGCATCTCAAAGAGCTGGCCGGGTTCCAGCTTTTTCAGCAGATACCCGTGAGCGCCGCTTTTGATCGCCTCAAAGAGGCTCCGATCGTCCTCGGCAACGGTGAGCACCACGATCTTCACATACGGAAGCTCGGTCACGATGCGCCGCGTGGCTTCCAGACCGTCACAGACCGGCATGGCGACGTCCATCAGGATCAGGTCCGGCATCAGCGTCCGGGCCTGTGCCAGCGCCTCCAGCCCGTTCTCAGCCTCGCCCACTACATTGAAATCGCTCTGGGAGCTCAAGAGGGCCATCAGCCCTTTTCGAAAGAGAACGTGGTCATCAACCAATAGGACGCGCAGGGCGTCCATCGGCGTCACTCCCTTCTTGTTCCAATGGAATCTGAACCTTCACCGTCGTCCCCGCCACAGCCCGAGAGTGCAGGCGCAAGACCCCGCCTAGACTCTCGGCCCTTTCCTGCATGATGGCCAACCCAAAGGTCCGCCGGGCCGATCGCTCGACGGCGGCCAGATCAAAGCCAGTACCATTATCCGCGATCGTGATCCGGATCGCGTCGTTTACGCGCTGAAACCGGACCCGGACGCGCTGGGCGTCAGCGTGCTTGCGTACGTTCGAAAGCGCTTCCTGAACGATCCGCAGCAGTTGAATCTCCTGAGTGGCGGTGAAGGCTAGATCCGTGGTTCCGTCGGCCTCAAACTCAGTCGTAATACCGTATTGCAGTTCAAACTCCTCCAGGTACTGTCTCACCGTGGCGATCAGTCCTTCTTTGTGGGAAACGGGCGTGCGGAGGCCGCTAATCGCCTCCCGCACATCGGCGTAGGTCTGATCCACGACTTGGGTCAACGCCTCCAGAGCCTGTGCCGCTTGAGGCGTGTCGCCGGCCAGCATTGCCTGCCGGGCCGCACGCGCGGTGAGGTTGAGAACGCTCAAGGCCTGGGCAAAGCCGTCGTGCATCTCGCGGGCCAGGCGATCTCGCTCCTCCAAAACCGCCAGGTCCTGCACGCGCCGCCGCCCGGCGGCCAAGTCGCGGCGCATGCCCTCGAAGGCGGCCGCCAACTGCCCGATTTCGTCCTGCCCCTGGACCACCACTGGGTGCTCCAGGTCACCGCTGGCGATCTGCTCGGTGG
>DOUV01000473.1 GCA_003520455.1 Chloroflexota bacterium
CCACAGGCCGACAGGATTACGACCAGGATCAACAGCAACGAGAACAGCGGGACGACACGTTTCGACGTGTACATTTCTCCTCCTTGAAGGCTACCGTTTGCTCTCAAGCTGATACAGAGTCATGCGGGCCGCCACCCCGCGCAGCGGGAACCCGAGTTTCGCGAGCGGGCACCTCCAGCGGATCCTGTCTTACAGGCGGGACGAGGCAAAGAATCGAAACGACCGGGGAACGGCGGGAATTATAAAGGACCACTTCCGAACTTGTCAACCTTCCCTGCCACTCGGAAGAGCCAGCCAGAGTTGATGCGCGTACGTTCGATAGCCGAGCCGCAGCGCAATGCGCGTGGAGGAAGCATTGCCAACCTGGGTACTCCACTGGACCAGCGATGCGACCGCCAGCGCGGCCTGTGTCGCGCCGGCCGCCACCGCTGTGCCATAGCCCTGCTGGCGGTACTTGGGCAATGTATCCACGCCGACCTCGGCAATCTGTTCACTCAACAGGCGGAGCCCGGCAACGGAGACCAACCGGCCCTCGAAGTAGGCCCCCCAGAGGTGAGTCTCGGGGGCCCCGAGGACACGTCCGCCGACAGTCCAATGGCTGGCAGAGGGTGACCCGGCCGCGGCGAGGATGCGGGCATAACGGGCCAGCGCCTCGGCATCGTAGCGTTTCAGGCGGCGGACGAAGGGATGCGGCTGTCCCCGGAAGAGCTCGCGGGTCGTATAGGCGATGGTGGTGGCGTGGGACGCCAGACGCTCTGGCCGGAGGCGCAAGCGCGCCGCCCACATCTCGACGTCCAGGAGATGATCGACCTTCAGGTCACCCGCCAGCTCCAGAACCGGCGGGGGTGCGATGATAACACCACCGTCGCTAGTCATGAAGACCTGGATCGTTCCATCATCCCGGGGCGCCAGAACCGGCCGGCCGGCCCGGAGATCGGCCGATGCACAGTCCAATACGGCTGCCCAATAGCGGTCGAGATCGCTAAACGGGAGGGTCAATCGGGCAGAGATCGTCGGGATCATCTCTCGAGTGCTGTGGGCCAGAGGCGATTCCTTTCAAGGAAGCTGATGCGGCGAACAGTCAAGCAGTTTAGCCGAAACCGCCCAAGAGACAAAAGCTTGCGCTGGTTCAGGAGGAATGAACCGGGCGGCAAAGCACCCATGGATGGCCAGGGCGCAAAGAGCGACGGCACCGGACCACCCGTGAAACGACCGTTGATGTACCCGACGCCGTCGCCGGTCATCTTCGAGCCCGGCACCGTTCCTCGCTGGCTCAGCCGTTGTTGGCCGCGTCGATGGCAGCGCGAATATTGCGCCAGGGTGTCGTAATCGGGATCACGCAGCCGGCCCCGATGATCAGGCCGCGGTCGCTCACCTGGTCGCGCGCGCCAGCGACCTCGGCTTTGACATCGCCGGGTGAGCCCTGGAGGAGCGTCTCCCACTGTTTGATCCCACCCACGAGCGCGCCGCCAAAGCGCGGTCGGGCCTCAGCCAGGGTTGGAGGCGTTGCCCGATCGTGCCAGTTTATCGCCTGGACCGGGTACGAAGCGAGCAGATCCCACATGACATTCTCACCGTGGGCGTGCAGCAGGTGGAACCATCCCCGTTGAGCGGCGTCCAACAGACGCCGGTCGAACGGCTCACCAAAGCGACGATACTCTTCCTCACTCAGAATCCCGTAGCTCGCCGGTTGTACCGCCAGAAAGATACCCGCGGCCCCGGTGTCGAGAACGGCATCCACGAATTGCTCGAAGACCCTCGTGACGATGTCGAGAGCGTGCAGAACCCGATCGGGGTGCTGCCGCAGATCTGACACGTAGGCCGGGCCTCGCAAGTAGCGCAGCACCGTCAGCGGACTGAAGACCGTCCAGATGAAGGGGGTGCCCGGCGCGAGCCCCTCGTTGACCAGTTCCAGCGCTCGCAGGCTCCGGCCAAGCGTGCCCTTGGTGATATCCAGCAGAGGAAGGCGTTCCCACTGTTCCGGACCCGTGATCGGACGATTGAGATAATCGCGAGTCCCCTCCTGGTTGCCGGTCCAGGCACTCTCCAGCCCCCAATCCTCAGCGCAGTAGCTGGCCGCGGGACTGACCTTCACAAAGTCAAAGTCCCATTGAGCCTGGTACTCGACCGTGGCCCGAGCGAGCGATTCCGCCGACTGATCATCACCGGGGAAGTGGCGCCAGAAGGCAATGGGAAGCCGCCCATCTGGCGGAACCTGTCCGGCAATGGCAGCCTCCAAACGCTCGCGCTTGTTCGTCATGTTACCCTCTCCCGAATGGCAGCCGCGTGGAGTCATCAGCAGGCTCCGAGCACCCACGCCGCCGCCTGGGTCCGCGCCTACTGCGGATAAAGTTGGTGGCCTTCGTCATCCTGGAGAATGATAGCCAACGACGGGCAGCCATCGGCGGCATCCCACAGCAGTCCCTCATCGGCTTCGGCAGCGGCGGCCTCATTGACAACGGCCTTCCCCTCTTGATCCACATGGAAGATGTGCGGCCCGAACGCTTCGCACGTGCCAGAGCCGATGCAGGCTGTTCGATTCACACGAACTCTCATACGATGCTGAAGACCTTTCTCACTGTTCTTCCTATCCGGTCAGACCGGCGATGAGCCGGGCCGATAGGGCTCTGTCGCCCTTCCCGTCCCCGAGGCGCCCGGCGTCTCTCCTGATGGTCGCAAATAATTAAACGAACCACCAAATCCCCTTCACGGCCCGACCGGGTTTCCCGATGCGTGCCAGCATGCCGCAGGGTGCCAATTTTGGCAAGCCGGGCGTCCCTGAGAAACGCAAAGAGCGCGGCAAACGTCGCCGCGCTCCGGCTGGCAGACACTGCCCTTCATTCTGAGGGACTGGGCATGAGCCCATGTTTGCGCGAGTGGGAATCGTGTGGGGAGGCGAGGGCGGTGACCTCGCCTCCCCGGCGTACCGTATTCCAATGTGACCGAACAAACAAATGAGAGACTCGAACTGAGGGGCGGAGGCAATGACGCACCAAAGTGCCATAGCGCGAGGAGCCAGCTCTGCGCACGCCTGCCCTCAGCCTCGTCTCGACAAACGGATGTCACCGCCGCCAGGCGTGGCGATTCGCCGGTCGGCTCGTCGCAGACCGGGCACGAGGCCTTTTAGATGTAGTACATCAGTTGCTCTTGGCGCTGGCGCCGGCTCTGGAGCAGTTCCTCGAGTGTTGTCGAGTAGAGCACTTCCTCGGTCGCGTGCTTCAACTCGCGCCACACATCGCGTATGACGCACATCTCAAGCAGGGTGCAGTCGGTAAAGTCAGGGTTGACGCAGTCCATCGGATGCATTGGCCCTTCGAGAGCGACCAATGCCTCGCCGAGGTTGATGTCCGCCGGCGGCCGCGCGAGCATGTGACCGCCCGAGGGACCACGAACGCTCTTGATCAGACCGGCATTCCGAAGGGTCAGCAAAAGTTGATTGAGATAGTTCTCGGGAACATGTTGGCGCACCGCGATATGGGAGCTCTGAATTGGCCCCTCGCCATAGTGTTGGGCAAGCTCGAAGAGGGCTCGCACACCATACTCGCCTTTCGTGGAGATGCGCATCGCTTCTCCCTCCTTTCGTCGTTCAGCCAGATCAAAACCAGGCTTCGTCCGCCGAGCCAGCTTTCACCTGCCATCACTATAACGATTATACTCAAAGAAGTCAAAGAGTACATAAAATCGCACCCACATCGGAGTCGGGGGATCACGGCACTGCGGCCGCCTCCCCCGCAGCCCATATTCCAACGAAGCCTGTGCGTTTCTGACCGCGAGCCGGGCGACGGGACCAGCGTGGCCCATCCGGTGGAAGCCAGCGCGGAAGCGAAGCTCGCGGACCCGCGCGGTGCAAGGG
>DOUV01000368.1 GCA_003520455.1 Chloroflexota bacterium
CATCGCCCTTCGCCGCGCCCGGCTCGCCCGTGTCGCCGGTGGGCCGAGTCTTGGCCCGCCGCGAGACTCGCTGGCCAGCACCGGGCCAGGAGCGGTACAGCTCGGTAAACTGGTCGCCGCCCTGGACGACTGCCTGAAGCACTCGCAAGGGCGCTGCGCGCTCCCGCAGCCCAACCAGGGCGTAGTGGGGCTGGTCGGGGGCACTGCGTTGGATCTCAACCCCGTATGTCTCGCGGAGCCAGGCAGCGGGGTTCTCGAGTGTCCGGGGCATACCGGTGAGGTCGTAGACGCTGAGCTCAGGGGCTTGCTTAGGAGCAGCGGCCAGGAGCGGGTCCTGACAGGCCCCCCGCGCTTCGACGAGGCGGCTCCGATCCCAGGTGAAGCTGCGGGCAGCCAGCGCCCTGCCGAACGGCGTGTCGGCGCCCTGGAGGAGGGGGCACTCCCAGACGGCATCCTGGGGCCAGACGCCAGCATCGGCCCAGCCCCGCTCGAACCAGTGACAGAGCGCGAAGAGTTCGGCGGGCCAGGGGTTGGGATCGTCCGGACTCATGCGCTCGAAGAGCGTCATGTTGTAGCGCTCGTGCAAATCCCAGTCGATCGTGGGGAGTGTGGGGTTCTTGTTGTCGCCGTAGGAGTAGCCGCTCTCGGTGGCCATCATGGGCGGGCACCAGCCGAAGTGTCGCTCGAAGCAGGCCTTGATCCAGCAATACTCGTCGAAAGTGACCGTGTTGCCGTGCTGCCAGCCGGTATCGTTCGGGAGTGGTGGGTTGTTGTGAGGGCGGTTGTGGATCGCAACCGCGGCCATCTCGAAGCTCTCGCGGCCGTAATCACTGGTGGCCAGAAAGCCGAGGACTTCCTCGTAGGCCCGGCGATGGTCCCAGATGCCGCCGGGCGTCATTGCGTAGAAGAGTGGAATCAGGCCGACGCGTTTCGCTTGCGAGGCGAAGCGCAGCCACTGGCGGCCAAGGACCTCGGCCCGGTTGTCAGGGTAGTCGCCCTCCCACTCACCCTGATTCCCGGCCCCAATGTTAGGCTCATTGCCGCCCTCGACATAATTGACGCCGGTCTCATACACTGCGTGGAGGTGGTTGGGATCGGGCACGAAATCGGGGTGTGAGACTCCGTGTCCGGGGCGGAAGCGGTAGATCACCTCGATGCCGTGCTCGCGGTAGATGCGAGCGCGATCGAGCTTCGCCACGTCATTTGCGCCGATCTTGTACCACATGATTCCGCGCTCACGCAGCCAGAGCGCGTGGGCGGTGGGGTCTTCAGGGCCACGGTACGGGTTCGGCGTGTCGTGCATTCCCACGCCGGTATCGGGTGTCGGGCGAGGGTAGCAACTGAGGGCTGTTGGCATGGGCCACTCCTTGCGCAGGGTGTTCTGGCGCCCGAACTCTACATCAGTCACCTGCGGTTGGCAAGCAGTGGGGCCTGGGTGCTGTTGGTGACATAACACCCGGCCGCGAAAAGTTTCGCATAGTCAAATAACTACAAAACCCTACTTATTGAAAACCAACTAACGAAACAGCCCACCAATTCTCAGTGGGCTGTTGATCAGAATAGTCACCAGACGGGTCAAAAGTAGCCATCGATATAAGTACGGCGGAAGCCATAATCAGTGCTAAAGGCGCCGAAGAACTTGCGGTGCGCGACAGTGATAGGATAGCGACGCCACGAGCTGAAGCCGCGGCGCGCAATCTGATACGGGCTGTAGGCCTTCCGAACGAGCCAGTCGTAGGCACGCTGCATTTCGGTCACGGTCATCAGTTTAGGCCGGTAGGTAATGTGGGCCGTATCGTAGTAGTTCCACGGCACATCCAACAGCCGTCCTTCTTCGATGACCTGCTGGCGAAACGGTGTCTCCGGGAAGGGGGTCAGAATCGTCAGGCTGACGCCGTCCAGTTCGCTGTTGCGCAGGAACTCCCACATCGCCGGGTAGGTCGCCGGGGTGTCATGGTCAAAGCCAGTCACAAAGAGCCCAACCACGCCCACGCCCGCCTCGTGGCATTTCCGGACGACCTCTCTGATCTGCCCCGCCTGGGCCTTCGCCTTCCCCCCGAGCGCGCCCCGGTTGTCGGAGTTGATTGACTCGAAGCCAATAAATATTTTGTCCAGGTGGGCGCGGCGCGCAAGCTTCAGCAGGTCAGGGTAGTTGGCCACGATCAACTCGCCCTGCGCCGTCCAACTATTGAGCGGCAGCTTCTCCATCTTCCGGAAGAGCTCTTCCAGGTACTCAGGCGCGGTGCGGAAGTTGAGCCCGAAGTTGTCGTCGGTGACGCCGAAGCGCCGAAGCCCGCGCCGCTGGATCTCCTCGATGACCTCGTCAACCGGACGATGACGCATAATCCGGCCTGACACCCGGATGGCTGTGCAGAAGTCGCAGTCGCGCGGGCAGCCGCGGGTGATCTCAAGGTAGGGCGTCCAGTAGTCGCCTTGCTCGTTAACCATCTTGATAACCCGATCGGTAAGAGGGGCCACATCTTTGAGGGTGCTCCACTGCTCGTCGCGGTAGATCGGCCTGAGGGTATCGTTGGCCGCATCGTGGATGATCTGCACCCAGGTACGGTAGCCCTCACCCACCGAGACGACATCAGCAAACTGGGCGACGTGCTCTGGCATCAGGGTGGAGTGGGTGCCACCGACCACGACCGTCGCCCCCCGCCGTCGCAGCGCGCGTGTGATCTCCTCAGTTCTATCGATCGTGAAGGTCATGCTCGTGATGCCAACAAGATCATTGGGACCGATGCTCTGATAACCAACCGGCGTCAGGTTCTCATCCCAGATTTCGACCGGGATCGCCTCCGGCGCGAGCGAGGCCAGGCGCATCAGCGTATACGGCGAGCCCCGGGCCTTCCCGAACAGACGACCATCGCGATACGGTTGGATCAAAACAATGCGGCGGATGTCCATCAGGAATTCCTCTCTTCAGGGGCCAGCCCCTCTTTTACGGGTCGGAAGAGTAGCGGAGGAGAGAATCCGATCCCGCTACCGATTACTCGCCAGCTTCGGGCCAGCAGGCCAGACGACTCGTCTGGTTGGTAACATAATAATCCGAGATCCACAGAGCATCAGCGGTCGCTCGGCTGAGGCGCGGGTGGAACAGGAGCAACCGGCGCCTCGGCCGCCCGGGCCCGGCCAGCGCTCCAAATCAGGCCGCCAGGCAGGCTCGTCAGAGCAATTGTGAGTTGCAACAGCAGAGAAGCGGCAACCGCAGGGGCCGGCGCCACGCCTGCAAAGCCGTAGAAGACCGGAAACACATTCTGGTTGACCCCGAGCCCGGCGATGGAGATCGGCACGGCCATGAGAAGCCCAACAATTGGATTGAAGATGAAGACGTAGAGCGGATCAACGTGCTCGCCGATTGCAGCGAAGAGGAGCCAGTTGACGATGTTCGAGAGCAGGATCGTCGTGAGGCCGACACCGTAGGCTGCCAGGAGCGCAGCGGGCCGGCGGCGGTAGGCGCCAACCGCAGTTGAGAGCTTAAGAACGATCGGAGCCACCGGCCGCAGCAACGGCATGTGGGCCACCAGACTCTCGACCACCCCGCGCACGCGGCCGCTGAGGAGGACCAGAAACCCCGCCAGCAATCCCAGCGTCACCACGAAGCCCAGCTGCTCGACGGCTGCCAACGGTCCAACCGCATCGCTGCGTGTGAACCCGCGCCATTGGACGGCGACCAAGGCAGCGAGCGTCCCCGCACTTGTGAAGACCAGCAGCCCAACCAGGCGATCGACGACAACCGAGACGGCCGCGCCTGCGGTCGTGGCCGTCTCCCGGGCCAGGCCGTACCCTCGGACGACGTCGCCACCGATGATAGGGAGGAAGTTGTTGAAGAAGACGCCGACGAAGGTGTGGCGCAGTACGTTTCTGAAGGGGACTCGGACCCCTTGGGCTCGCAGTAGGACTGCCCACTTCGCCGCATTGCTCGTGATTGCACCCAGGTAGAGCAGCATCGCGAGCGCGGTGAGGGGGAGGCTGGCGTCGCGGAGCGCGGCCCAGACCTCGGCGATATCTACCTGCCGGAGCAGGAGCACGATCAGCCCAAGGCTGATGAAAACTTTCAGCAGCGTCAACAATCGTCCGCTCATGCTATGACCTCGCTCGGACGGCCGCCAACAACTGCCAGGCCGGCCAGGATGACCAGGCTGGCGAGTGAGACCAGGTTGGCCGCGCGCCGGAGGGGCGGATCACCGAACCGGAAGGCCACCACATGCTCGCCAGCGGGAACATCCACTTCCATCAATCCCAGCGGACCACCATCCGGACGCACCGCCAGTGGACGCCCATCAAGGGTGGCGTACCAACCGGGGTACCAGTAGGTTCGGAAGCGAATCGTGACCGGTTGGCTGGCAATGACCCCTGCACTGGCACTTCCGCCGCCCACACGCAGTTGCCTCACCGTGGCGCCCGAAGTGAGGGCCTCAAAGCGCTGAGGCATCTCATTCGCGTCCAGGGCTGGAAGCATCGGTGAATCCTTTGGCTGGACCTGCGTTTGTGCCACCATCCCGACCATGTCGGGGTGTTCGGCCTCGTAGTCGCGCCAGGTCTGCTGCGTCTCGTCGCGAGGGTCAGGTGGCGTGGCCTGCGGCTGCGCGTAGCCGCTACTGGCCGCGACCACCATGATCGCTGCGAGCAGGAGACCCGGCGCATTCCGAGTTTGCTTGGGGGCAAGGAGCGGCGCCGCACGACCTGCCAGAAGGGCGAGAGGAACCGCGGCGACGGCCAACAAGCGCCACGGAAACTGGATCAGCGTCGCCACCGGCACGAGGTCCCAGAGGTGCACGGCCGGAGAGAGCATCAGGACAACCAGGACAACCAGAGAGGCGGCAAAGAAGAGCGATTGAGGCCTGACGAGTGGAGAGTAAGTGGGGTCCTCTCGCTTCCGCGACCTCCACGCTCCACGCTCCACACTCCACAGTCCCACGACGGCCAGGCCGAGCGCAGCCAACCCAAGCTGGAAGGACATTTCATCTCCGGGGCCGGGCACCGAGTAGCCAAAACCCCAGGCCGGCGAGAGCAGTTGGCTGGGTGTGACGAAGTGATCGGCATAGTGGTAGGTCTGGAGGGCCCACTGCTCGATCTTAATCGCACCCTGTTCAGTGAGACCGGGGAGCCAGACTGCTGTTCCCAAAGCCACGCCGAGCACGATACCGGCAGCGACGGGCAAGGCGTGATGGACAAGCGGGTGGCCCAGGAACCGGCTGAGCCCGCCCCGCGCGCGAGCCACCTGCGCGAGCTCAAAGAGGATAGCGGCGCCAAGGAGCGGTGTGAAGAGCACGGCCGTGATGTTGTGCGTCACCAGCAGCGCCCCGTAGCTTCCCGCGGCCCCGGCGACCGTCGCGGCTGAGGGCCGGCGGATCAGGCGCCGGAACGCCAGGAGGATCCAGGGCAAGAGGCCCATGGCCACGAACTCGGCCAGGGCGGCCCGCACGTAGATATTGAGCAGGTGATAGGGCAGGTAGGTGTAGATGAGGGAGGCCAGTAGCGCCGCGCGGCGCCCCCAGAGCTCACGTGCGTAAGCATACATACCGGCCGCCGCCAGCAAGAAGCCGACGATGAAGGTGGCCTTCGTGCTGGCGACCACCCCGAAGAGGCCGCTCAGGTGAAAACTCTCCCATACATAGAACGAGAGCGGCGCGTAGAAGACCATGATCGGGTAGCCATAGCCGTGGGCGAAATCGGGCCCCCACCGCGGCAGCCAGAAGCCATCGCGAATGCCGGCGTCGAACTCAATGGGGAAGAAGAGCGAATGATGGGCGTCGTGGGCCCCCATGAAATAAGTTGGGCTCAAGAGCGGCGCCCAGGCAAAGAGCGTCAGCGCCAGCGCGAGCAGGGCGTATGGATCGAGGCGCCCGCGTAGCGCGAGCCGCACCCCGGCTATACGAGTGGAGTTGGGTCCGGGCGACATGCCGTCGGGCGCCAGGCTGGTTGCAAGCTTCAGTTTCAAAGGAATCGTTCCTCTGCGAGAGGTCTCCTGGCTCGGTCCGATCAGAGCGACACCTGGTGCATCATGCCAACAAGCGCGCCATTCTACGGGTAAGGGCCGGAAATGTCAATCGAAAGCTGTGAAAAACCCACGCGATGTGACCGCCGGCGGCATCGCCGATCACGTACCACACCAGAGGCGTGATGAGCAAAACCATCGATTCCGCCTACTGCGCCCCAGGCCAGGCCACCTCTGGGGTGGCTTGCTTCCCACAGTGTCATTCTTGCCAGAATTGTTAGCGCGCTCCAGCGCGGGCTATAATCGTGATAGCAATTGTCGCTTAAATTAAATCGTACCGTCGACCGCAGCTATTCCATCCGGATGACGCACTGCGACGGCCACAGGTGGCAGTCCAGCCGGCCCAGCCACCACCAGGACTTGATATGTAGAGGGCGGGTATCTTGTGAAAAGTCTTCTCTGGCCCAGTGGACAGCCTGCGTTCAGCCGTGACGCTGCCTGGGCTGACGACCTGGACCTGTCTGTGCTGGTCAGGGCACTGGACATCGATGGCCGCCACGCGCGAGTCGTGCAGCCACTCCTGACGGCCCTCACCGGCGACCCGCCGACGATTCGCCATCGCCAGGCGGTTCTCACCGACTTGCGCGCGGCGCGGCCGCTGGTCGCCGCGCTAGAGGAACAACTGCCGGCATTAGCCTCGCTCGGTGCCGCCGGCCGTGATCGCCCGGGGCCCCGGGAGGCCT
>DOUV01000573.1 GCA_003520455.1 Chloroflexota bacterium
CGGCGTCGGCGGCCTCGGACGGCGACGGCAGTGGTTCGCCCAACGCCGCGCTCAGCTCCTTCCGATTGACCTTGACGAGCCAGAGCGGCCGGCTGAGCGCCTCCGTCAAGGCCTCGCCGGAGCTGTCCACGATCAGGGCACGGCCGTCGGCCATCAAGTCGTCGAGCAGGGCACCGAAAATCCCTCCGGAGACACCGGGTGGCAGGCTCCCGCAGAAGGCGGTGACGTCCGCCTGACCCGCCGCCTGGCGCACCAGCGCAGCGAGGCGAGTCCAATCATTCGCCGTCAGGGTCGGCCCGACCTCGTTGATCACGGTCGCTGAGGGCTCGTCCGGATCGACCACGATCAGGCAGGTCCGCGAGTCGCCCTGGTCGAGCCAGGTCCAGGAGGTGTCGAGCCCCTCCTGCTCGGCCTCGGCTGCGATGTGTCTGCCCGTCGGCCCGCCAAGTGCCCCCACCGCGGTGGCCGCCAGGCCGAGGGCGTTAGCCGCACGGACCACATTCAACCCTTTGCCGCCGGCCCGGGCCAGGGTCTGGTCGGTCCGCATGATGCTCCCCTTGCGCCAGCCGGGCACTGTGAGCGTCCGGTCGAGTGCCACATTCGGCGTCACAGTCAGCAATCGCATCGCCTGGTCTCCTTCGACGTCCAAGTTGATTGAAATCAGTATCCCCATGGCCGTGTCCCAGGTCAAGACCCGGATACGGCCGAAGCAGCGAGATGCCTGGCCGTCGTGCGGTCGGGGACAGACTGGCATGTCGTTGGACGATCGACGAAGGTGCGACGCACCTGGCCGCACGGGCGAGCGTGATCGGCGAGACCGGAGCTTTCCGCGTTCCAGCCGGTCAGAGGAGCAGGTGCGTCGCACCTCTTCCACCGGGGGTGGCGCGGGCCGGTCTTCTTCAGAAACAGGATTGATTTTATTCAATAATATGATATACTCGTCAACATTCCTCGATGCGCATGCTGTCCATTGACGCCTCGTTTCGCAGTTACTCTGCATTGCCACGGCGCATTGCTACGCTCGAGAGATCACAACGAATCAACTGAGGATCAGAGTGATAGATTCTCAGCCAGCCGAGTGGTCGTCTGTTTGCGATTACGAAAGTAGCGTAGCGCTCCTGTCGAGATGAGTACCGTTTGACGTCTGGGACTTTGGAGGACTCGCTGAGTGCGGTAGCTGTGCTACGGCAGTCCAGGTCCCGCGGAGCGACCCCACCTGTTTCATCAGCCTGCCGATACTGAAATCCAGCCCGTAGCTCTCTATGATTGTAAACGCTCGAGCTCTGTTTCGAGTGACCGTACCGCGTCGTGAATCGGATCAAGCATCACACGTTGTAGGATCTACAATGATCGTGGGTTGCAAGTGTCTTTTCACGAATCAAGTAGTGATGCTGCCGACGGCGTCGGCGTCGTTCCCGCAACCCTCGGTATTACCTGGAAGTTGCGCGAGAGGATCAATTGATCCTCTCGCGGCTGCTCGTGCTCAGGATGAGGGCGAGGCTTCGTCTTGACGCCCTCGCCAACCTGTCGCATTCCAATTCCATAAGGAGGTGCATCTCGTGGAGATCAAGCGCATCAGCATCATCTCGGCCGAGCCGAACATTCCCGTCGGCGGCAGCTACAATGAGATTATGCTTGTGTTCGGACCGCTGCTGATTGGCAGCATTCTCAAACAGCACGGCTATGAGGTCAAGATTTTTGAGGAGCGCCTCTGGCCGATGGACTGGGATTATATCTTGAGCTCGGATGCTGTGGGGATTTACGTTATGACCTGCACGGTTCGCCGTGTGATGGAGCATTATGAGCGGATCAAAGCCCACAATCCGAATCTGCCCATTTTCGTGGGTGGAACCCACCCCTCTGAGATGCCGGAAGATACGCTCCGATTTGCGGACTATGTGGTTCGCAAGGAGGGGGACGAGACAGTCCTGGATCTGTTGGATGCCCTGCAGACGGGGCGCGACCTTAGCACGGTGCTGGGCCTCTCTTACAAGCAGGACGGCAAGATCATCCACAATGCCGACCGCCCCTTCGTCGGCAACCTTGATATCATCCCAGACCTGTCGATCGTCCATAACTACAAGAACGATTCGAAGTGGAAGCTATGGTTCCAGGGCCGGGTCTACATGAACGTGATCCAGGCGAGCCGCGGGTGTCCCTTTACCTGCTCCTTCTGCTACGGGATTCGCCAGCTTGGGATCGGGTACCGGATGCGGAGCATCGACAACATCATCGCGGACATTCAATACCGGATCGACTACTCGGGAAGCAAGCGGTTCCTCTTCGTGGACAATCACTTCGTGGCCAACCCCAAATTCACCCGCGAGCTGCTCACGCGCATCAAAGAGGAAGGGATCAAGTTCGACTGGTGTCTCGTCTTCACCCGTATTGAGGTCGCGAACCACGAAGAGATCCTCCAGTTGATGAAGGACGTGGGCATCACCAACCTCCACATCGGCCTTGAGTCCTTCAACGACACCAGTCTGTCGAGCTACAACAAGCACCAGTCGCGGCAGCAAGTCATCGACTCGCTGAATACCATCAGGAAGTACGGTCTGCGCATCTCCGGCTCGTTCGTGTTGGGCACCGATGTCGATACGGTGGAGACCACTCGCGAGACGGTCGATATGGCCCTCAAGTACGGGGTTCACAACTACATCGGCTTCTCGGTCATGGAATTCCCGAACCTCTCCAGCCCGGGGCTCATCCCGCGCAATCGCATGATTATCCGGGACTACGACCACGGGAACGGAACCTTTGTGTTCCACTTCCCGAAGAACATGCGGCCGAGTATCCTACAGCGGGAGATGAACCGGGGGCTGCGCAAGTTCTACCTGTACAAGCTCTGGGAGGACATCAAAGACGGCAACTTCCGGGAGCTCGGTTTCAAGCTGACTCACTTTTCCCTCTACCGTCGAATGGCCAGGTATTGGGACGAGCACGTGGCCTACCTCGAAAAGGTGGAGCAGGGGCTGTACGATGAAAACGATCACCTGATCGAGGAGAACCTTGGAGAGGAGGGCATCTTCCCACCGGACTTCGTCAAGGCCTGGACCCCCGAAGTGCAGGCCAACGTGATTCACAACGCCCCAGTACCGGTGCCCACGCCCGCGATCCGCGTGCCGGCACGTTCCGATCGGCAGCGAGCGGGCGTCGAGAGCCGGGAGAGCGTGGCGGCCGTCACAGCCTGAACGGCAATCGCCGCCGGCCCGCATGATGCCTGAGCGTCCGGTTGGTCTGGCACGCGCCACGCCTGTCTCGGACCCTGCCTGTCTGCCAAATTTCTTAAGAGGAGGAGCACAGCCATGGAAATTCGCCGCGTCAGTCTGATTGCTCCCAAGCCGACGGTGCCATTGGGGGCGAGTCATTATCTGGTCATGTTGTGGTGGGGGTTGCCCCTGCTTGGCACGGTCCTCAAGCAGCGGGGCTACGATGTTCGGGTTTTCTTTGAGATTGTCAAGCCGGTCGATTGGGACTACGTCTACAGCTCGCAGGTCGTGGGGTTCCAGACGCTGGCCTGCAACGCTCACCGCACCTTCGACTTCATCAAGCGCATCAAGGCGCACAATCCGCAGGCCGTGAGCGTGATCGGCGACACCCTGCCGACAGCCGTGCCCGAGGATATGTTGCAGTACTGCGACTTCGTGGTGCGCCAGGAGGGGGACGAGACCCTGCCCGACCTGCTGAACGCGCTCCAGACCGGCCGTGACCTGCGCGACGTCCCGGGCATCAGTTACAAGGTCAACGAAGACCAGGTCGTCCATAACCCCGACCGGCCGCTGGTTCAGGACATCGACATCATCCCCAACCTCTCCCTGGTCCACGGCTGGCAGGAGTTGAACCGCTGGAAGCTGCTCCTCCGCGGCCGGGCGATGATGCACGTCGTCCAGACCTCGCGCGGCTGCCCCTTTACCTGCTCATTCTGCATCGTGCCCATGATGTTCAACCCTCGAAGCTACCGCGTCCGGAGCGTCGACAACGTCATCGAGGAGATCAAGGGCAAGATCGCCGACACCGGCTGCCGCCGCTTCATGTTCGTTGACAACTACTTCGGCGCCCACCGCCGCTCCGCCAAGGCTCTGCTGCGGCGCATCCTCGACGAGGGCATCCAGTTCAGTTGTTTCGCCTTCTGTCGCCTGGAGATCTACAAGGACCCCGAGTTCCTGGCGCTGCTCAAACAGGCCGGCTTCGACCCGCTCTTCATCGGCTTCGAGTCGTTTCGCGACGATGTGTTGCAGGGCTTTGACAAGCGCCAAACCGCGGCGCGGATCATCGAAGCTATCGCCACGATTCAAGAGCATGGTCTGCGCATCTCCGGCTCGTTCATCATCGGTTCCGACGACGACACCGTCGAGAGTATCCGGGCCACGGTCGACGCCGCGATGCGCCACGGGATCGACAACATCAACATCTTTCCGCTGGCGGCGATGCCCGGTCGCGGCCCACAGCCCTTCCCGCGCAATCGGCTCATCCTGCTGGACTACGATTTTGGGAGCGGGAATCACGTGGCCCTGTTCCCCAAACAGATGAAGCCCAGCACGTTGCAGAAGGAGTACATCCGGGCCTATCGCTCGTTCAACAACGTTGGGACCGCGTGGCGCGTCATCAAGAAGGGACAGCTGGCGGCGGGTGCAGAGCGGCTCGCGGCCTACATGGCGCATCGCTCCATCATCGCCGACATCGAAAAGCGCTACCTGCCGTTGCTGTACGAAATCGAGGAGGGCCTCTACGACGAGAACGAACGGCTCCTCGAACACAAGCTCCCGCCTCACGGGGTCATCGCCCAGAATGTCATCCTCCCGCCCGAGGAAGAGGCGCCGTACGACCCCAATCTGCAGCAGGAGATGGCCGTACGGAATTTTGACGCCGGCCTGGGCGGCCGCGCTTCCGGACGCATGGTCGATGCGGCCACGGTGCCGGAGTTCGTTCGAGCGCACACGCTGGACATGGCACTGCGAAAGTGCTACGGGAATCAAATCTGACCTTTCTGGCTGGCAATCTATTGCCGGGCCAACCCGTGAAGACGGGAAGGAGGAAGCCTTGGGTACCTTAACGAGGCGTACGGCAAGCCGATTACTTTTCCTCTGTGTCGGCTTACTCCTGTTGATGGGTGGCTCCGCTCAGCTTGTCGGGGCCACGGTAGGCAAAGACGAATTGGTCCGTTGCAGCCGTGCCGCCTTCTCGACCGAGGAGGATTTCTTGATGCGCGGCGGCGAACCGCCCGACGGCAACCCATGGATCTCCGACGGCGACCTTCTATCGGTGGACGGCCACGTCTGCGCCCGCAACGCCGACCTGCTGATGGTGTTCAGCCCGACGGGCGCGCCGATGCCCGATCTCGGACTCGACGCCGTCGACATCATCGACGTTGAGCAATACATCGTGGCCTTCTCTACGGAGTTGGATGAACCCGCCAGGAGCGCTTTCACCGCGGGCGATCTGCTGATCACCAACGGGGCGGTGATCCCCAACGTCGCGCTGGTCAACGCGTTCGGCGTCAATTACGACATCGGCCTGGACGAGGTCAAGTTCGTCGGCCCGCGGGACAACATTCTCCGGTTCCTTGAGGCTGTCAAGGGGCGGTCTCGCAGCACCTGGCTCGAAGCCCCGAGTCGCCTCGAGGCGGAGCTTAAACAGTACAGCATCGACATCTGGTTCTCCACGGAAGGCACGGCCCTGACACCCAACAACACGTTCACCTTCCTCGACGGCGACCTGCTGTCGGCGGCGACGGGCACCATCGTGGAGCACCAGGCCGACCTGCTGCCGCCGACCGTGCCAGCGGGCCTCCCCACCCGCGGCGTGGACTTCGGCCTGGACGCCTTCGCGGTACCGCGCAACGGCGACAAGGAGCAACTCTACTACTCGACCGAGATCGGGTACACCTCCGAGACGACGCCCACACTCAACTTCACCGACGGCGACGTCTTGCGGCTCGGCGATGGTGTGGTCTCGAAGAATTGGAGCCTGATTAGCGCCTTCCATCCTGCCGCCTCTGACCTGGGCCTGGACGCCCTGTTCGTTGGCCCGACGGGCGGTCCCTGCGAGAACAACCAGATCACCGACGTGGGCGGCCTGTCGGTGGATGTGGCCGACATCAACACCTTCGGCCGAGCCGAGATCGGCTACCCCACGGATCACCCCTTCGGCAGTCACGTACCCTTCTGGGGTTCCATCTGCGACGACGTGATCAAATTCCGGGTCGTCTTCCGGAAGGCCTCCGACGGCCCAGGGGCGGGGACAGGGATCCCGGTGCTCGCCGCCGAGGGGTGGAAGGTCAAAGACCGGAACCCGATCACGAACATGTGCACCGAGACCTTCCACTGGTTCTCCGATGCCGGCGGCTGGTATGATGGGGCCAGGTACCGCGACCTGCTCTACTGCAACCCCAACCTCATCCTCACCGATTGGAAGTCGCCCAGCGCGCCCGATCCGAACGCGCTCTACAACGTCTGGTTGGAGTTCGACCGGGGCTCGGGTGTGGAAACGGAACCCTCGACGCACCCGGTGCGGTTGGACAACACCTACCCGAAGATCAATAACCTCAACATTCCGGGCGGCGCGTGCACCACCTACAGCGCCGGTGACATGCCGATCATGGTGCAGGGTGACTTCGTCGACGAGAACTTCTGGTACTACCGGCTCTCGATCGCCGGCGACCTCTACCCTGAGCACTACTACAGCCCGGTTCACTACTACGACGCGGTGCCCGCGGCGGCGAATCTGAGTTCCACCGGGACCACCCCGGCGGCGACGCTGGTGGATCTCCACACCGTCACCGTCTTCGATCTGACGCCGACGCCGAAGAAGTGCGCCTACGGGATCCGCCTCTGGGCCTACGACCGGACCATCGACGGCTCCTTTAACCCGACCTTCAACCTGATCGGCGGTGGCTTCCGCGGTCCGGACAGCCGGTCGATTTTCTTCGACTATGCGCCGTAAGGAGGGACGATGAATAAGCGCACACCCCTGCGATACCTTGCGGCGCTCGCGGTCGGAGTTGGGCTGTTGGCACTCGTGTGGACGGCCGCCGCAGCTCCCACCCAGCAAAACACGCTGGCCGCTTGCGCCGACATCGGGTTCTCGACCGAGGAGGATTTCCTCAGCCGAGGACCGAGGCCGCCGGACGGGAACCCCGTGATTTCCGACGGTGACCTGCTCAGCCCGCGCGGGGTGGTCTGTGCCCGGAACCGCCAACTGCTGGCGGCGTTCTCGCCGGCCGGGGTGCCGCCGCTGCCCGACCTGGGTCTCGATGCCGTGGACATTGTCACGATCGAGCCCGCGCGGATCGCCTTCTCCACCGAGTTGGATGATCCCTTTGGTCGCTTCAAGGCCGGTGACCTGCTGACCACCGATGGTGCCGTGATCCCGAACGTAGCCCTGCTCGCAGCGTTCGGTGTTCGCCACGATCTCGGTCTGGATGCGGTCCACTTTATCGGTAAGGTGGAGGACATCACTCGCTTCCTGGAGATCGCCAGACAGCGGACGCGCGATGAGTGGCTGCAGTCACCGGGCGCTCTACCGAGCAGCTTGAAGGAGTTCAAGCTGGACCTGTGGTTTTCCACCGAGGGCAAGGCGACGACGCCTGACGGCCGCATCCTCCAGGATGGCGATCTGTTGTCGGCGGCCACGGGCGCGATCGTGTTCCGCCAGGAGGACCTGCTGGCGCCGCCCATCCCGGCCGGTCTCCCGTCGCGAGGGGTGGACTTCGGGCTGGACGCGGTCCCCGGCTGCAGCGGCGGCCGCACCACGGTGCAGTTCTCGACCGAGATCGGCTATCAGGATGCGATGACGCCGACCCGGCGCTTCACCGGCGGCGACCTGTTGGTGCTCGGCGGGGCGGTGGTCATGCGCAACAAAGAGCTCGTCAATGCCTTCGAACCGCTCGTCTCCGACCTGGGCCTGGACGCGATCACATTCCCGTCCAGGCGCGCGCCCTGCGGCGAAGCGCAAATCCGCACGTACCTGCCGGTGCTCCTCAAGCAGGCTCCCCGTTAGCGCCGTCGCTTGACCGGCTCAACGAGGGGCGGGCTCCGGTCCGCCCCTCGTTGCCTGTCCAGGCGGCATTTGGGAAGTTGTTTTTGGATGGTTACTGTTGGGGGCAGGCCTGGCTCATGAGTGCCGCGGTATCGGCGTTGTTGGAGACAGGCTGAACAGTGGCAGAACGAATCCCCATCGGTTGGAATGGAGGAACAGCCTGAACCCCAGGATTGGCCAGGTGTAGAGTGTAGCAGCCAACGAAGGTCTGGGTCGTGCCGTTGCTCGTCTTCGCGACCAGTGTCACGGGTGCACTGTAGAAGAAGTTGCCCGCCGCAGCACCACTCTGGACCGTCCCTGTTGTCAACTCGACCGACTCGGTATTCGCGTAGCCTTGTTCGAACTGTGGGAATGGCGGAAGCTCCGAGGCGGCAGCCTGAGGTTCCCAATACGAGTAGGCGCGCGCGTACTCCTTCCGATTGATCGCGTTAAAGAACGACCGGAGCACCGCCTCCGGGGTGCTGCGATCATCCAGGTAGTGCGATGGCCCGATGTCGGGCGGGCTCTGCGCCGGCTGCAGTGGGATGATCAGGCGCTGGCCAATGTAGATGCGGTTGCGGTTGGTGATGCTTGGGTTCGCGGCGACGATGGCCGAGACTGTCGTGCCAAACCGCCGGGCGATCGCGGAAAGCGTATCCCCGCGCCGCACAACGTAGACGACCGTGGAGTTACCCGAATCTCCCTGTCCGGCCGGGGTGAGGGATGGCCGCTGGGCGGCGACGGTGGAGGTGAAACCTGCAATCAGGAGAAGCACGGCAACGATCGTGAACATCCGGCGACACTTCACGTTTCTCTGCTCCTTCCCCGGGGCTTCCTCGAACTGAGGGTGCATCTCTAGCAGCAGAGATCCACGGCTCTGGCTAGCAAGATTCGTTCCTGGGATGCGCCGGGCTGTACGAGGAGTGAAGGAGCCGTCCGTTCGTCGAGACGAGGGCAGAGGCATCTCGCGGGGGCGCACCATGTGCATCCGAGAATAGGCCAGGGTCGCTGGCAGCGTTTTGCCGGTGTGGTGAAACATCGCCGAGCCCCGCGCCGCTCCAGAAGCGCGACGCCCACCCGCATGCAGGCTCAAGTTGTCGCGCGAAACGCGTATGATATCAACATTCAGGTGCCCATCAAGCTTTCAGGCCACTATCCTTCGGCCAAGAATGCCACGAATTTCACGAGAGTGCAAAAAGTGGAATATGGTGCGATCAGTCGGCGAGGGCACTGCCCTCGCCTCCCTCCTCTCGTGGCACGTCTTTGACTGGATGGACGGGCATCGCCCATTCGACAGTTTCGCCGGGCCGACGTTCTCAGCTGCTTGACAGGGCCACGGCGGGCTCTACAATCCTCCAGCAAGACGAGATTTGGAAATTCTGGTTCACAGGCGATATGATCGAAGCACTCACACTCACCGCCGGCTCGCCCTTTGACTTTCATGCGGTGCGGACCTCGCACGGCTGGCACCGTCTGGCTCCCTTCTTCGGCGACAACAGCGGTGTCCTCACGCGCTGGCTGCAGTCGGCGAGCGGCACCATCGTTCGCCTCGAGCTCAGCGAGGCTCCGAACGGGGTCACCGTGACTGTGGATGCCCCCGACCCCATCGACGCGACCCAGCGTGCGGAGTTCGTCGCCGCCGTGCGCTGGATGGTGGGCCTGGACCTCGACCTGAGCGAGTTCTACGCACTGGCCGCCGATGAGCCGCGCCTGGCCCAGGCGGTCGCGCAGCGGGCCGGGCGCCTG
>DOUV01000571.1 GCA_003520455.1 Chloroflexota bacterium
CACACGGTGCCTGGCCATCGTCTCGTCGATTCCTTGACCGGCGCTCTCGCGTCTACCGCGCAGCAGACCGGGGTCCTGCTCCGGCCGGATCGCGTCTGCCAGCAGCGCCGCAGGCAAAACCCGCCCCGACGATGGGGGGCAGGCGCCTCGATCACTGTTGAGACAGCCTGGTCACCCGGCCCCCGATCCCTCGACCGCCGGTACTTGCCAGTCGTGTCGCTTCAACTATAATCCCAAACGACTGTTTGTTTGGCCCGGTCACAACAGGAGGAGCGATGATCGCATTCGAGCCGACCGACGAGCAACGCCTGATGGTTGAGACCGTCCGGCAGTTCGCGCACGAGCAGATGCGTGAGCGCGCACACGCCGCCGACGAGGCTCGTGCCCTACCCACCGACGTGATTGCCGGCGCCTGGGAACTCGGTCTCATCCCCAGCAACATTCCGGAGGCGTATGGTGGCTTCGGCGAGCGCCACTCGGCTCTGACCGGCGTTCTCACTGCCGAGGCGCTGGGTGAGGGCGACCTGGCAATGGCGCTGGCAACCCTGGCCCCCAATTTGGTGGCCGTTCCGCTGCTCGAATGCGGCACCGAAGCCCAGAAGGAGACTTTGCTTCCGAGATTCACCGGCGATGCGCCTCCCCGTGCCGCCGCGGCTTTGATCGAGCCTACCTGGAACTTCGATCCGTGCCACCTCAAGACGGTCGCCCACCGCGACGGCGAGCACTACGTGCTCACCGGTCGGAAAGCCTACGTGCCCCTGGCCGACCAGGCCGACCTGCTGCTCGTCTACGCCCACGACGCGGAGCGCGACGTTCCGGCCGCCTTTTTTATCCAGCGAAACAGTGAGCCGCCGGGAGGGCTGGGGGTCGGCCCGCGCGAGAAGCTCATGGGGGTACAGGCTCTGCCTACCTTCGGCCTGACACTGGACGAGGTGAGCGTACCGCCCGCCGCCCGGCTCGGTGGAGAGAAGGGCTTCAATCTCGAGAAGCTCCTCAACTACTCGCGCGTTGCGCTGGCGGCCCTTGCCACCGGCGTTGGCAAAGCGGCCTACGAGTACGCGCTCAACTACGCCAAAGAGCGCGAGGCCTTCGGCAAGCCCATCGCCCAATTCCAGGCCATCGCCTTCATGTTGGCGGAGATGGCGATCGAGGTGGAGGCGATGCAACTCCACGCCTGGAAGGCGGCCTGGGCGCTCGACCAGGGCCAGGCCGCCACTCAGGCCGCCGTCCTCGCGAAGCAGTATGCGGACGAGGCCGTGCTGACCATCGCCGATCGGGCCGTGCAAATCCTTGGCGGCCACGGCTACATCCGCGAGCATCCCGTCGAGCGGTGGCTCCGCGACGCGCGCGGCTTCGCGACCTTCACCGGGTTGGCAATGGTGTAGCTGATTGAAGCATTCGTCGCTATCGACGATAAGCCGGACATCTTTCGTGAGTTGGGCAACTGTCATCGGACCTCCTTGTTGCGCCTTGTCCGGTCTTCGGCGTGATTGTGTTCCATCTGTGGTACCGTCGAACAGGTGCGCGCGGCGGGCCTTCCTACAGGAGATGCGGATGATTGATTTCTCAATCCCCAAACCAATCGAGCGCCAGCGGCAGATGCTCGAATCGGTCGCGACTTACCTGATGCGCCCGATCGCTCGTACGTTCGACGAGAACGAGGCGCAGCACGAGATCGCCTGGGACTACGTGAACACGATGTGGGAGGCGATGAAAGCCCTGGGCGGCGGCAGTCTGGCGGCGATGGATACGCCGGAGGGTGGGCCGCGCAAAGATCGTCCCAAGATTGGCAATCTGATGCTGGTTCACGTCGTGGAGATGCTCTCATGGGGCGATGCCGGCATCTACCTGGGAACGCCGGGCGGCGCGCTCGGTGGGGCCGCCGTGCAGGCCGTCGGCACGCCCGAGCAGAAGAAGCGCTTTCTCAGTCGTTTCCAGGAGGGCGAACCCAAGTGGGGCGCGATGGCTATGACCGAGCCGCACGCCGGCTCGGACACGGCCGCTATCCGCACCCGGGCCGTGCTGAGCGAGGACGGCACGGAGTGGATCCTCAACGGGGAGAAGATCTTCGTCACCGGCGGCTACCGCGCGGTCGAGCAATCCAGGGGGTTCGTAGTTGTCTGGGCCACCGTGGACCCCTCAGCCGGGCGGGCGGGCATGAAACCCTTTGTGGTCGAGGCCGGCACCCCGGGCATGAAAGTTACCAAGCTGGAGAAGAAGCACGGCATTCGCGCCTCGGATACGGCTGCGATCACTTTCACAGATTGCCGCATTCCGTATGATAATATCCTTGGCAGCCCGGAGGTTGCCAAAGCAGGAGCCGGCGGCGACAAGGGCTTCAAGGGCGCGATGGCGACCTTCGACGCGACCCGGCCGGTGGTCGCGGCCAGTGCGATCGGCATCGGCAGGGCGAGCGTGGACTTCATCAAACAGGCGCTCACGGAGCGCGGGGTCGAGATTCGCTACGGTCTCCCGTACCAGGCCCTCACCGCCGTAGAGCACGATGTGATGCGGATGGAGGCCCAACTCAAAGCCGCATGGCTGCTGACGCTCAAGGCCGCGTGGATGATGGATCAGGAGCAGCCCAACACGCTCGAGGCCTCGATGTGCAAGGTCAAGGCCGGCGAGGCCGTGACCTGGATCACACAGAAGGCGGTCGAGATTCTCGGCCCCCAGGGCTACTCGACCGAACTGCTGCTCGAGAAGTGGATGCGCGACGGCAAGATCAACGACATCTATGAGGGCACCGGCCAGATCAACCGTCTCGTCGTCGCGCGGCACATCTTAGGGTACCGGTCGAGCGAGTTGAGGTAAAGGGAGGAACCTTCATGACCAGACCAATCCGCCGTGTTGCCGTGCTTGGAGCGGGGACGATGGGGGCCGGCATCGCAGCCCACGTCGCCAACGCGGGTGTCCCCGTGTACCTGCTGGACGTGGTGCCGCGCGAGCTTACCGCGGCCGAACGGCAGAGAGGGCTGACCCTCGATAGCCCGCAGGTCCGCAACCGGATCGTCGAAGAGGGGTGGAAGCGGGCGCGGGAGATCAAGCCGGCCCACTTGATGTCCGGCGCGGCCGCCCGGCTGGTGACGCTCGGCAACTTCAGCGACAATCTGAGCTGGCTGGAGGAGTGCGACTGGATTGTGGAGGCCGTGGTCGAGCGGCTCGACATCAAGCGCCAGCTCATGGCCCAGGTGGCCGAGCATCGCACGTCCGACGCGATCGTGAGTTCCAACACATCCGGCATCCCGATTCACGAGATCGCCGCCGGGTTGCCGGCTGAGTTCCGCCAGCACTTCCTGGGGACGCACTTCTTCAATCCGCCGCGCTACTTGAAGCTCCTCGAGATCATCCCGACCGACGAGACCCTCCCCGAGGTCGTCGCCCGGATGCGCGACTTCGCCGAGAACGTCCTCGGCAAGGGCGTGGTGCTCTGCAAGGATGCGCCCAACTTCGTCGCCAACCGCATCGGCACCTTCGGCGGGCAGCACCGCCTGCATTACGTCCTGGCGCGCGGCTATACCGTCGAGGAGGTCGATGCCCTGACGGGGCCGGTCATCGGGAACCCCAAGACGGCGACTTTCCGCCTGCTCGACCTGGTGGGCATCGACGTGATGGCCCACGTGACCCGCAACCTCCACCAGGCGGTGCCCGACGACGAGATGCGCGAGACATTTATCGTGCCGCCGGTTGTTCGGACGATGATCGAGCGGGGCTGGCTGGGCAACAAGTCGGGCCAGGGCTTCTACAAGAAGGTCACAGAGAATGGGCAGACCGAGTACTGGCCCTTGAACCTGGAAACGCTCGAGTACGAGCCGCCTACAAAACCGCGTTTCGACCTCGTGGGCAAACTGCGCAAGGTCGAGAGCCTGCCGGAGCGGCTGCGACTGATCTTCAAGGCCTACGACGAGAACCCCACCGACCGCGCCGCCGCCTTCTACCACGACACGATGCTGCCGGTGCTGGCTTACGCCGCCCGCCACCTGGATGAGATCGCCTACAACCTCTCCGACGTCGATAAGGCGATGCGGTGGGGCTTCGGCCAACAGATGGGTCCTTTCGAGATCTGGGACGCGCTGGGCGTGCGACCGACCGTCGAGCGAATGCGGGCGCGTGGCATCGCCGTGCCGCCGTGGGTCGAGGCGATGCTCGCTGCCGGCATCGAAAGTTTCTATCAGAAAGACAACGGGCGCGTTGCGGGCTACTACGACCCGAGCAGCGGCACGTACGCCCCAATTGTGCGTGATCCGAAAGAGATCAACCTGGACGAGTTGCGCGCCGCCGGCAAGGAGTTGCACCGCAACGACTCGGCCTCGATTCTGGACCTCGGCGATGGTGTGCTCTGCCTCGAGGCGCATTCCAAGATGAACACCCTCGATCCGTTGATCACGGCCATGGGGCAGAAGGCGCTCGAGCTGTTGGAACAGGATGAGTGGGTCGGGTTGGTGATCGGCAACCAGGGTGAGCATTTTGGCGCCGGGGCCAACGTGGCGCTGGTCGGCATGGCGGTCATGGCCGGGCAGGTCGATGACGTGCGCCGCGAGTTGGATGCCATGCACGAGCTTCTGATGCGCTTCCGCTTCAGCCCCAAGCCGGTGGTTACGGCCCCCTTCGGCCTGACCCTGGGTGGCGCCGCTGAGGTCGCCATGCACGGCGCTCGCATCGTAGCGGCGGCCGAGACCTACATGGGTCTGGTTGAGGTTGGCGTTGGCTTGATCCCGGCCGGAGGCGGCGTCAAGGAGGTTCTCCGCCGGATGGTCGCGCCGCACCTCCAGGTTCAGGGCGTCGACCCACTCCCCTTTCTCCAAAAAGCGTTCGAAACCATCGCGCTCGCGAAGGTTTCCACCAGCGCCGCTGAGGCGCGCGAGATGGGGTTCCTGACCGAGGCCGACCGCATCGTGATGAACAGAGACCACCAGCTCGGCGAGGCGAGGCAGATGGTGCTGGACCTCGTTCGCGACGGCTACCAGCCCCCGCTCCGCGACGAGAAGCGTATCTTCGCCGCCGGCGCCCGAGGGCGCGGCGTGCTGACCCTGGCCGCGCAGACCATGCGGTGGGGTAACTTCATCTCCGACCACGACCTGAAGATCGCCAGGCAACTCGCCACCGTCATCAGCGGCGGGGAGTTGAGCGCGCCGCAGTGGGTGGGCGAGGATTCCATTCTGGCCCTGGAGACCGAGGGGTTCTTGACCCTGGTCAAAGAGCCGAAGACACTCGAACGGATCGGCCACATGCTGCAGACGGGGAAGCCGCTGCGGAATTAGGAGTGAACAGTGAACAGTGAAGAGTGAAGAGTAAGCAGTGAACAGTGAGCAGTGAGCAGTGAGGAGTAGTCGCTGTTTAATAATCTTTGATCACTGTTCACTGTTCACTGAGCCGTTCACTGTTCACTGACAACCGGGAGGGAACATCATGCGAGAAGCAGTCATCGTCTCGGCGGCGCGAACCGCTGTGGGCAAGGCACCGAAGGGGACGCTGCGCACGACCCGGCCGGACGATATGGCCGCAGCGGTCATTCAAGCGGTGGTCGAGCGGGCGTCCGGACTGGACCCCAGAGAGATCGAGGATGTGATTATCGGCTGCGCGATCCCAGAGGCAGAGCAGGGGCTGAACATGGGACGCATCGCGGCGCTCCGCGCCGGCCTGCCGCACGATGTTCCCGGTCAGACGGTCAACCGCTTTTGTTCGTCGGGGCTCCAGACGATCGCCATCGGCGCTCAGGAGATTATGACTGGCATGGCCGAGGTGGTGATTGCGGGCGGCGCGGAGAGTATGAGCCTCGTCCCGATGACCGGAAACTTCTTCGCGCCCAATCCGGATCTGATCGAGATCAGCCCCGAGGTCTACACGCCGATGGGCATCACAGCCGAGAATGTGGCCGAGCGGTACGGGATCAACCGCCAAGACCAGGATGCGTTCGCTCTCCGCAGCCACCGCAATGCGATCACGGCGATTGAGGCAGGGCGGTTCAAGGAGGAGGTCGTGCCGCTGGAGGTCGAGTTGGTCTGGATGGACGACGAGGGCCGGCGCCAGACGCTCACGACGACCTTCGATACCGATGAGGGGCCCCGCCGAGACACCTCGTTCGAGGCGCTGAGCCGGCTCAAACCGGTCTTTGCTGCCAACGGCACCGTCACTGCCGGCAACTCGAGCCAGACCAGCGACGGAGCCGCGGCCGTCCTGCTGATGAGCCGCGAGAAGGCCGGCGAGTTGGGGCTCAAGCCGCTCGCCCGCTTCGTGACGTTCGCCGTTGCGGGCGTGCCCCCGGAGGTCATGGGCGTCGGGCCGATCAAGGCGGTGCCCAAAGCCCTGAAACTGGCCGGGCTCTCGCTCGAGGAGATCGACCTCATCGAGCTGAACGAAGCCTTCGCCGCCCAGAGCCTGGCCGTGATCCGGGGCCTGGAGATGGACCTCGACCGGGTCAACGTGAACGGCGGGGCCATCGCCCTGGGCCACCCCCTGGGTGCCACCGGCGCCAAGCTCACCGTGCAGCTCATCCATGAGCTGAAGCGCCGCAACGCCCGCTACGGGCTGGTCACGATGTGCGTGGGCGGTGGGATGGGCGCCGCGGGTGTGATCGAGAACCTGCCGTAGATCGTCGCAGGCGAGGTCCCAACACCCGGCGCGGGCCTCTCAGCCTTCGTCCCTCACGCTGGGGGCTGGGAGGGCTCCCGCCGTGAGGCGCTCAAGAAGCAGATGGAGTTGCGGCCCAACCCGCCGCAACTCCTCTTTGTGGGCCGCCGAAAGCCGTTCAAGCATCTCGGCGCCCCGCGGGGTGAGTGTGACGTAGACCTGACGCCGGTCGGTGCTGTCGGGTTCACGGATCACCAGGTCCTGAGTCTCCAGGCGATTCACGAGCCCCACGGCACTGTGATGCTGAATCTGCAGGCGTTCGGCCAACTCCCCGATCGTCACCCGGTCGCGCCCCGGGAAGCCCTTGATCGCCAGCAGCGCCTGGTGCTGCTGAGGTGTCACGCCAACGGCTTGAGCCGCCTCCTCACTGAAACGAAGAAACTGGCGCAGAGCGTAGCGGAACGCCGCTAGCGCCTCGTATTCCGCGTTGCTCACCACTACGTCCTTCCCTCACTTCTCCCTGTTCGTTCCAACTTCCCTACCCTGGGGCTGAATCGTGCTCGCCCGGCTCTCAGAATTGAAGGCCCTCACGCGGCGCTGGAACCGCGCGCCGGCAAGAAGTGATGCGCGATTGCTCCACCAGTGCGATCACCGTCTCAGGCACCACCGTGTAGCGTTCCATGGAGGAGGTACGCCACGACCAGGAATGCTGCCGTGCTCAGATGGGTCACAATGGCGCTCCGCACGGCGCTGTGCAGCCGGGCGCGGCTTGCCACCAGAAAGGTGAAACCAGCAGCCGGGAGTGCCAACAGTGCCAGCAGTGCTTCCTCTGGGAGTATCTTGCGGATAACACCGGCGAGGAGCAGGATGAAGGCGAGCGCTGAGGCCAGGCCGTAGACGGCAGGAGCGGCCCGTACCCCCAACCGTGCCCAAACCGAGTGACCAATCTCCGCCTGCATCTTCACCGGTTGAAAGCCGTGGAGAACCAGGGCCCCGGCGATCAGCAGAGCTACCGGCAGGGCCGCAACGACTGGTTCGCCGTCGAGCCGGTACACCTGGACGTAGTAGCTGCCAAGAGTGGTGAGCATACCGAGGTTGAGCCCAGCCAGGAGTTCGCCCAGGCCGGTGCCGCTCAGCCGCAGCGGGGGCGCACTGTAGGAGTACGCGCTCAACAGACCGATGAGCCCCAGTAGCAGGACGGCCGGTCCGGTGAGTGCGGCGAGGTAGAGCCCGATCATGCTCCCGACAACAAAGAACGCGACGGCGCCCTGCAACACCTGCTGGGGCGGCAAGAGCTGCCACCCGGTCTCGCCATCACCCGCCGGGCCACTGTCAAAGTAATCATTGGCCATCGTGGTGCCAGCCTGGAGAAAGATTCCGCCAAGCAGAGCGACGGCGAACATGCCCACATCGAACGAGCCGGTTCGGGCCCACGCAATCGCGGCGCCCAGAAAAATGGGCAGCGCCATCGCCACGAAGTAGGGCGCCCGCCCCTCGCTGAGCAATCGCCAGAGGTTCTTCAAAAGCTTCAACTTTCACTCACCGGCCGGAAGCTGCTCTCGCGACAGAGAGCCGCTCCGATCAATAGACGGCGGTCGAGTCGCCGACGATCACGCCGTTGCCGGCTGCCGGATGATGGGTACATATTTGATCCGGTTGGCGAAATCGTCTCCAGGGAGGGCGAGCAGTTCGGAGTGCGCGCTCAAGCGCGCTGTTGCCCCGTTCCACCTGCATCCGCCCCCCCGCGTGCCCGGAGGGGC
>DOUV01000576.1 GCA_003520455.1 Chloroflexota bacterium
ATTGTCCCGCAGCGCCCCGACACCATCGCCAAGTCCCTCGCCATCGGCACGCCGGCCGACGGCCCCTTCGCCCTGCGCGCCATCCGCAGCACCGGCGGTCAGGCCGTTGCGGTCACCGATCGCGAGATTATCGAGGGCATCAAGCTACTGGCCCGCACCGAGGGGATCTTCGCCGAGACCGCGGCGGGCGTGACGGTCGCGACGCTCAAGCAACTGGCCGAGCAAGAGGCCTTCGACCCCGATGAGGTCGTGGTGGCCTACGTCACCGGCAACGGCCTCAAGACCACCGATGCGGTGTTGGGCCACCTCACGCCCGTCCTCTCCACCGATCCGACGCTCCGCGGTTTCGAGAACGCCCTTGGACGGGGGGTCTACCGCAAGGCAGCCTGACCGGATTTGGTTGCCAGCCGGTCAGTTGGGCGCACCGCCCGTCGCCGGGGTTAAGATTGGCATTCGCCCTCCCTCAGGAGTTTTCAACCCCCCGCCAGACCTGGCGGGGGGTTTTTGCTGGCGACCCGGCGGTTTGACGGCGCCGGAACTGCCTGCCATAATCGCCCGAGTCGCTCCGGCGGCTCATCCGGGTGGCCGCTCTCGAAGGTCACTGCCACCGGAGCGATGGGTGGCAGCTCTACGCGCCTGGGGGAGAAATGACGAAGGATTTTCATTCGTGGGAGCGCATTGACCGGTTGGTGAAGGACTTGATCAAGCAAATCGATCCGAACGAGTGGGATACCGTCCTGGCCGTGACCCGCGGCGGGATGATCCCCGGATGCCTGGTGAGCGAGGCGCTCAACCTGCGGAATGTCCTGACAGCGGCGGTCATGTTCTATACCGACGTCGGGCACACGCTGGACCAACCTCGCTTTCTCCAGTTCCCCAGCGATCCCCTCTTGCTCGGCAAACGCGTGCTGATTGTCGACGACGTGTGGGATAGCGGCCGGACGGCGGTGGCCGTCAAGCAACGCGTGCTGGAGGCCGGTGGGCGACCGGGGGTGGCCGTCATCCACTACAAGCCAACCCACAGTGCCTTCCCCAACGAGAAACCGGATCACTACGCCATGGAGACGGACGCCTGGATCGTCTATCCGTGGGACCCGGATCGCGAGCGACTGGCTCGGGAAGACGGTGTCGATTTGTAGGCCGTTGAAGCCGGTCTGCGACGCGGACCGATCGACTGCCAGACCCCAGAAATCCGCGCGGTTTCTGGGGTCTGGTGTGTCACCCGCCTGTCGCGCCCGCCTGCTACGATATCTTGCGGGTATCGGAATGCGAGCTTCGAGGCCAGAAAGCGCCCTAAGGCGTGAGGACCACTACATGGCAGACAACATGGCAGACAACATCGTCATCTTTGATTTGGAAACCCAGCGAGACCTGGACGAGGTTGGCGGGCGCGAGTTCCTCAATCGAGTTGGTGTCTCTGTGGGAGTGAGCTATGCCTTGACCAGCCACCGCTTTCACCATTACCTCGAGCACGAGCTGGGCGACCTGGTCGCCCAACTCCGTGCCGCCGATCTGGTCGTGGGCTTCAACATCAGGGCCTTTGATTACCCGGTTTTGCAGGCCTATACCGAATTTGATCTGGCGTCCCTGCCGACCTGCGACATCATGGACCACGTTCGGCAGGCGCTCGGCCACCGCGTCGCGCTGGACTCGCTCGCCCAGCAAACGCTCGGCGTGCGTAAATCGGCCGATGGTCGCATGGCCCTGCGCTGGTGGAAAGACGGCCAGATCAACCTCATCCGCGACTACTGCCAACAAGACGTTGACGTGACCCGCCGCCTCTACGAATTCGGTCGCGATCACGGCTACCTCTGGAGCTGGGATCGGCGCACACAGCAACGCGTGAAAATCCCGGTCGGGTGGTGAGGTTGGAAGTTGGAAGGTTGAAGGTTTTGCTTGCCGGGGTTCGAACGTGCCAATGGGTCGCCTTCAACCTGTAACCGGCCATTGGTTTGGTCGGCGGCTGGCGTGATGGTATAATCGCGGCGTGACGAGGAGGGGCCGTGGATCACGTTGAAACGTTTCAGCCCTATGCTGAACCCCACAGCCGGGAGCGGCTGGCCTGGGCGATTCTGCTGACGGCCTTCTTCGTCTTTGCCGTGTTGGCCGTGAGTGTGCCGTTGACTGCCCGCTGGTACATCCACAATGCCACTCGCGCCCAACCCGCCACCGTCCAGGGTAGCAGTGCAACGACGCTAATCAGTATGGCCGGCGCGCCCGGTCCCCTGGCCCTCCAGGCCGGAGGGCGCCAGGAGAACGTTGGCGAAGGCAGCACTATCAGTACCGACAACACCTCTCAGGCAATCATCACCCTCTTCGACCGCAGCCAGATCACGGTCTTCCCCAACAGCCAGGTCACCCTCCAGCGAATGCGCCGGCCACGCTTCAGCCGCAGTAGCCGGCCCAACGAGATTGTCGCCGGGGTCACCCGCGGACGGGTCCGCGCCACGATCCCGCCAGCCGGCGAGCGATCGTTGCGCTTCGACGTCCGCACGCCGCAGGCCCACGCCAGTCTGGGCGAGGGGAGCACCGCAATCGAGGTCAGCAATGATGTGAGCCACGTCTCGGTCCGGGCCGGGACGGCGATGGTCGCCGGGCAAACGGGGCAGCCGGTCAGTCTGGCCGAGGGCCAGCGCAGCGATGTGCGCCTGGGGCAGGCCGCCTCCTCGCCGCTGCCAGCCGCGCGCAATCTCATCCGCAATGGGGACTTCGAGAACCTGCTGGCCGTGCTGCCAATCAAGCAGGGGGCGATCGCCGATGGGTGGGAGGCTTACAACGACCAGGGGGGTGACGGGGGTGAAGTGGACGGCTCGGTTGAAGCCGGGACCTGGGGCAGCCGGCGGGCCGTACGCTTCTACCGCAGCGGCAGCAACAACAACCACGGCGAGACCGGCGTGCGGCAGGATTTGGGCAACAAGTATGTCGGTGACTACCGTTCGTTGCGGCTGCGACTCGACATCAACATTGTCAGTCAGTCGCTGAGCGGCGGTGGCTACCTGAGTTCGGAGTTCCCGGTGATCGTGCGCGTGAACTATCGCGATGCCTACGGGAACGAGAATCACTGGACGCACGGGTTCTACTACCAGAACCCGGCGAATTACCACATCGAGAACGGCGAGCTCATCGCTCGCGACACCTGGTACTCATACGAGGGCCCGAACCTCAAGGACCTCATCCCGAATCTGGCCTTCATCAGCTCGATCCAGATCTATGCCAGCGGCTGGGACTACGAGGCCTTCGTCAGCGACGCCGGGCTCATCGCCGAGTAACAGCAGCCGCGGAACATGAACGCGCCATCCGCGTCCGGGTGGCGCGTTTGGCTGGAGGGCCCGGGAAGGCTAGCGTTTCTCGACCTGGCTGTAGCGCTCGAGCAGGCGGACGCCCATCGAAAGGACGAGGGTCATGCTGAGGTAGAGCAGGGCCGCCATGGTCCAGCCGCCAAAGGTGTCGAACGTGCGCGAGACGTAGAGACGCGTTTCTTGGGTCAATTCGGCCACGCTGATGACGCTGGCCAGGGACGAATCCTTCACCATGGCAATGAAGTCATTCCCGAGAGGCGGCAGGATAATGCGAAGCGCCTGGGGCAGCACGATGAAGCGCATCGTCTGGAAGCCGGTCATCCCCAACGAGCGCGCTGCCTCAATCTGCCCCCTGGGGACGGCCTGGATGCCGGCCCGGTAGACCTCCGCCAGGTAGGCGCCGTAACTGAGAGCCAGGGCCACGGTGGCCCGCACGGCATTGGAGCGGACGCCCAGGGGCGAACTGATTACGAACGCGACGTAGAGAATGACGACGAGGATCGGGATGCCGCGCAGGATCTCGACGTAGAGCGTCGCGATTGTGTAGATGACAGGGTTTTTCGAGATCCGCCCCAACCCAGCGATCAGCCCGATGATGAGCGCCAGAGCATAGCCGAAGGCCGAAATCTGAATCGTGAGCGCCACGCCCTGAGAGACGAAGCTGACGATCGTGCTGTAGTTGGCGGAGCGAATCACCGAGATGATGACAGCGGCGGCTATTAACACCAGCACGATCACCCAGAGCGGAACCCGCTGAACTGTCTCAGAGAGTGCGACTGCGCTCCGCGTGCGCTGCTCGGCCTCAGATTCCATGCTCCTTGCCATGCTGGGCTTCCCCCTTACGGTCTTTGGCAACCAATGTTCGGATCAATAGAACACCGGCCAGGTCATCAGACCTCCGAAGTCTTCCGAGGCTTCGGAAGTCTCCGACCATGCCCCCTCGGTGATGCCTTGACCGGCGCTCTAAAGTGTCGGTCAAGGCGTGGTCAGCGGCCCACCGATCCCCCACCCGTCTGCGTCGGCG
>DOUV01001091.1 GCA_003520455.1 Chloroflexota bacterium
CTCAAGCGTGTGCCAGCGTGGGTCCAGCGTCCAGAGCGGCGACGGCGCTCCGGCCGGAGCGTCCGGCAGGTCGTATACAGCCCAGTTCTTATCTTCCCAGCGTGGACCACCGCTCCAATCGGTCAAAGTTTCGGCAGCGTGTTCGTCATCGGCGCTGGACCAGAGCGTGCCGCTGCGCGCCTCCCGGTGCAGTACGACGGTGGCAATCCCCAATGCGCGGAGTTGGGCCAATGCCGCGTCGCCGGTCGCACGGGGTACGATGTCGGCCGCTCCGGGGGGAACGACTAACTCCTGAATGGCCTTGGCCGTCTCGGCCGTCCCTGGCGGCAGACGGTGAATGTAGCCGCCGACGATCGGCTGGCCGTGCGCCGTTTGCGCCAGCATCGCCTCATTGGAGGGTGGAAAGCCGAAAAAGTCCCACTGGGGCAGGTCAAGCACCGCACCGCGGGCCTCGATGCGGACCGCTGGCCAAACGGGAATCGTGCGGATATCGGTTGCGCCGGTCGGGTAGGGCCAGACCGTGAGGTACTCGAACAGGATCAGGAGGCTCGCGCCGAGAACGGCAGCCCTCTGGTGCTGGGCCGGCACACTCGCCAGCCCGAGCCCAGCCAACACCGCCAGACCCATCATCGCCGTCATAACCTGGCGGCCAGGGATTCGCCCCCAACTGTAGAAGGGCAGCTGCATCAAGGCCATATAGGGTAACGGTACGGTACCATGCACACCTTCGACCTCAAATCCCCCCACTGCCGTACCCACCGGAGCCCCATCGACTTTGAGGAGCGGCCCCAGCGCCAGTACCAGCATCACCACAGTGAGGAGGAGCCACGCCGCTGCGGCGCGTGGTCGCTTCGCAGCCGCTATTCCGGCGAGCGCCAGAGGCACCAGACCGAGGTAGCCGACGTTCTCCTCGGGGTTGCCCTGGCGCTCGAACCGGCTGATCTGCTGGAAGCGCTCGCTCTGGCGCAACAGTAGGTGGCCGGACGAAGGGACCACATAGGCTAACAGATCGGCCGAGAAGCGCACTGTTCCGGGCTGTCTGAAATGCGAGAGTTCACCCCGAAACGTGTTAACCACCAGGGGTACGAAGATCGGCCCGGTAAGCAGGAGAGGGACCAGCAGCATCACGCCTAGCAGCATCAGTCGTCGCGAGCACCACCAGGTTGGGTGCCGCCAAAGCGTGGCAAAGATCAAGAGTATGCTGAGGGGGAGCAGGAAGTAGCCGACGTGCACCAGGTTGACGAGCAGGGCCAGCGCGAGAATCAGACCGGCAACTAGCGCTCGGCGCAGACTGGGTTGCTGGAGCAGACGGAGGAGTGCCAGGGCGTAGAGCGGAAAAAGGAAGACCATGACCTGCAGAAAGTGCTGAGTACTCTGCATCATCTTGTTCGGAAAGAAGCCGAAGATGAGCCCACCGAGGAACGCCGCCTGGTGGCTCCCAGTCACCCAACGGGTCAGGAGATAGCCGCTCAAGCCGGCGAGCGGAAACGAGGTGAGCAGCAACAGGTTGTAGCTCGTAATTGGGCCGGCGAGGAGCGTGAGCGGCAGCGCTAAGGAAGGGACCAGCGGTGAGACCGAGAGCAGCTCGTTCCGCCCGCCGTCGGGAAAGTGCAGTAGGACAACCTCACCAGGATTGACATGCAGGCGCACGAGTGCCTGAGCCTGCCACCACAGGTTCCAAACAAACTGGAGATTATCCCGATTCGGGCTTCCGGCGATGGCCGTGGTGAGTCTCGCCGCAACTGGCCAAGTGAGCACCAGGATGAGTACGGAGTAGAGGAGACCCGCCAGTGCAACCGGCCGGAGGCGCCAGATCCAGGAAGTGGTCAGTGGCATGGCATCGCTTCTCTACACCTCGGCGGCGAGCGGTGAGCCCTTGCAGGTACCTCCCAGGCCATCTCTCCGCGCCAGCGATCTTTGACTTGCGAGGGCATTGTAAGCTGGTGGAGACGGGGAGACAAGTCGGTTGCTCTACGAAGACAGCCTGGGTGCTGCAAGCACCGGGGGGGCCTAGAGCCGATCTTGGCAGCGGATCGACCATCCGCTGGGTGTTGCCCTGCGCTGCACACCCGGCTCCTGAGAGCAGCGGGCTTCTCAAAAGTCGCGGGGGGTACCGGGTTGTGTGACGCGACGTCGCCGACCGGAAGGGGGCGATCGGGGCGGCTCGGTGCGAAGCAGGGTCGCGCGCAACCCGCCCCAGGGCCATGCCAGCGGCAATGTCGTTATCACGGGCGCACCATTGCCAGGGCGGGTTTCGGAGGATCCAGGCTGGCGACGACCCAGCCCCGATCGGATCGCGCCGGCCGGGCGACGTCTCGGGCAAAACCCGCCCCGACAATGATGTGAGGGCAAGGGGCTTGGCAGGGCATCGCGCGAGGGTGGCCGGGCCTCTCGCAAGCGGTGCCCTCCGAACGCCACTACCCGCCGGTCGGATGGAAGGCCGCCGGTGGCGCCCGCCAAGCAGACGCCCCTGTAGAGACGGCCCGGTGGGCCGTCTCCCACCCCCTGGGGCAAGCTCCGCATCGCGTGGCCCGCCTCATTATTACCGGCGTGGCCCTCAGGGCGTGTCTCGCAGGCGCTACTCTCCCCGCCACGCTGCGCCAGTTCATCGCCACCCCCGCCCTGGCGCTCGCTCTGCTCTTGGCGCCTCGATCACTGTTGAGACTCTTATCAGAGCACCTGGGAGTCTTGACAAAAGTATCGGATGTCGATACCGTGAGGGTGTAGTCAATGGCTATGCGAAGGAACGACCTTATGCCAACACCGCACGCGTACCAACTCCCCCTTTTTCCGCTCGAGGGTCAGAGCGGCGAGCTCGGTCCGCCTGTCACGACGCAGCCTGGGTTGCGCCCCGACGCGAGCCTGGCTAGCGCCATCGGCGCGTACGCCGACCACATGGTTCGCAAGGGGTTCAGCGCAAATACCATCAACGCCTTCCGCAGCGACCTGCGGCTGCTGAGTCGGTTCGTCGGGCGTACCACGCCGATTACCCGGATCGCGACCAAAGACCTGCTCGATTTCCTCAAATACCTGCGTGAGGGCCGGGGGGTCCCCTGCTCGCCCAAAAGCTACCAGCGCCGCATCACAACCCTCAAGAACTTCTTTGGGTGGTTAGCCGAGGAGGAGATCATCTCGCGCGATCCGGCTGCGCCGCTCATCAACGAGACCGTTTTCTCGCCGCTTCCTGAGGTCTTGTTCGAGGACGACATCAGCACATTGCTGGGCCTGGCTCGCGCCCGGCGAACCGACAGCGAATCGCCCGACGCCCGCCCCTATTTGTTGCTGATGCTCTTGCTCAAGACGGGGATCAAAAAAAGCGAGGCTGTCGGGATTGCGCTCGATCACCTCGATCTGAGCCGCAAGGATCAGCCGGTGGTCTACATTCGCTACAACAATCCCAGACACACCAGGAAGGAGCGCAAGCTGGCACTCCCGGTGGACTTCGCCGAGGTGTTTGCCGAGTACCGCGCGCAGTACGAGCCCCAAACCCACCTCTTCGAATGCACTCCACGCAACCTCGAGTACGTGCTCGAAGGTCTGGCCGAAGCGGCCGGCCTCAGCAAGCCGTGCGGCTTTGAAGTGTTGCGAATGACCTGTGCCGCGCGTGACTGGCAGGCTGGCATGGCGCCCGATCTCATCCGGCAGAAGCTGGGCCTCAGTGAGATCACCTGGCGCGAGACCGGTGCGAAGATCGAGCGTCTGGCCGGACCGGCGCTGTGACTCGAAGTCGCGATCGGGAGGCACAAGAGAGGAGACGAGCGAGTAGCGAACGGCTTTTCATCTCAGGCCTATCTCGTCGCTCGGGCGACGCCCTGTTCCTACTGGCGTTTCCCAGGCGCACCTGGAATGAAGACGTGGTAGATCGCCTGGTAACGCCAGGCCGAGGCGCTGGGCGCTCCGTTGGACATTCCACCGAGCGCGATGACGTAGGGATCGAGCGCCACCAGTGCCGCTCCCTGCCAGTCTGAGACCGGTGGCATTTCCAGGGGAGTCCAGGCGTGCTCCACCGGATCATAGCGTAACTGCTGATTGTGGCCGAGAAGGTAGAGGTTGCCGGCGAGCGTCGTGAGGGCGGGCGCGAGTTCCGCGGCGGGGAGCGATGGCCCGGCTTCAATCAGCACCTCTGGCCCCGGGCGGAACAGAAGGACGCCAGCGAGCGCTGTTCCGTTCGCGTCGCTCCCCCCCACGATGTAGATCAAGTCGTTAAGCTCGGCAGCGGCGGCCGCCGACCGGGGTGTATCCAGGCGTGCCACCTGCTCCCACGTGTCGCGCTCGGAATCGTAGCGCAAAATCTCATCCCGGACTTGCTGGCCGTCCCACCCACCGAAGAGATAGAGCCGCCCTTCGTAGGTCGCCAACGCGTAGCGCGCCAACGGGCGCGGGAGAGACGCGATTGAGGTCCACCGATCGTCCTGGGGCGCATAGACTTCCACCTCATCGGTCGGCTTGCCGTTCGCGAGCACCCCCCCAGGCACCACGAGTCGCCCCCCAAGAACGGCTGCCTGCGCCTCACTCACCGGCAAGGGCTTGGCTGCTCCAGAATGCCACTCATCGCGCGTCGGATCGTAAATCGCCACGCTCGCCACCGGCGCCACCGCCGACCGGCCGTCGATCACGAAGAGTTGCCCCGCGTAGGTCACGGCCGCGGCCGCGCTGCGCGCCT
>DOUV01001087.1 GCA_003520455.1 Chloroflexota bacterium
ACCGATCAGCGGCCCTGCGAGCGGCAGGAGCGCCCGCAGGCGAACCATCGGGCTCCCCTCGGTGCGCAGCCCGCGCGCCCGTTGCGCGTCGAGAATCGCGGTGGCACGGGCCTGCATCCGAGGCAGCAGTTGGATCGCTGCGATGACCAGGTAGCTGATCTCACGCGGCAGTCCAACCCTGTTGAGCGCCAGTGCCAGGTCGGTGGGCTGGGTGCTGAGGAGCAGCAGCAGCGTCGCCCCGGTGAGCAAAAAGAGCCGGCCGGCGATCTGCGCCGCGAAGAGCAACCCCTCCAACTTGAGGCCGAAGGGGCCGAGGCGCCAGAGCACCTGCTCGGCGCCCGGAAAAAAGAATCCCTGAACCAGGACCAACGAGAGAAAGATCGGCGCCAGAATGAAGACCAGCCGCCGGGTCCAGAGCCGGAGCGTCTCTGCGCCGTCGAGCGCGACGAGACCGGCAACCCCCAGCCCGAGCAGTGATGCCAGTAGCGGAACGCCCCGAACCACCAGGAGGTTAGCAAAGCCCAGCATGAACGCTGCCACCGTCAACGCCAGCTTGGTCAGAGGATGCCAGCGGTGCAGCAAACCATCGCCGGGCAGATAGAGGCCGGTCTCCATGTCACAGGATCACGTTCAGGCGCCTGGTCCGCGACACTCGGTCCGCTCACCCCACCAGTGGCCGGCGCCGGGTGATGTAGCGCTCGCCGAGTGGAAAGCGCGTGAGCAACCGGCGGGAGAGGCCCTTGATGATCAGCCAGACGATCAGGTAGGTGACAATCTTATCGAGCGGGTCGGAGACGGTTCCTTGCAGGAAGTTCGCAGTGATGATGCTCCCGGTAAAGTTCTGGAAAATGGCGACGAGCGCATCGGTGCCGGCCCCAGTGACGCCGCCGAAGACGTAGGCCGCGATTGGCGCACTGATCGCGGCGCTGATGAGCCCGGTGAGCAACCCGACAAGCGCCGCCTGATACCAGCGCTTCAGCCAGCCGGCGCGGCTCGCCAGTCCGGCAATCAGTCCGATCACGAATGCGACCGGCGCGAACCAGATGATCCCGGAGTTGGGAAAGATCACCTGCCAGATGATGTTGGAGAGCAGTCCCGTGAGCGCGCCCGCCAGTGGGCCGGCCAGGGAACCGACCAGGACGGTGCCGATAGAATCCAGGTAGAACGGCAGCTTGAGGACATTCTGCACGAGCTGGCCAAGCACAATATTGATGACGATCGCGAGCGGCATCAATGCCAGGGTTACCGTGTTGAATCGACCATTCATGGTGCCTCCTGATAAGGGTCGAGTCGAAGAGAGTGTAGCTCGATTATAACCGATGCCCGACGGAGGGCGAAAGCCGGGGAACAAGTGAGCCGCCGGTAACCGGCGCGTGTAATGCGGGCCTCGCACACCCACTGACGAGGGCGCTGCCGACAATTACCTGACGGATGTTCTAGATAGGGGTCGCATACCACGTGAGGATGCTTGTTGTCCCGGGTCAATCCGGCTGGCGGAGCGGCCTTACGCTTCTGTCGCTGCCGCCCGGGCTGCCGCGGCCGGTTCGAGCCACGCCGCCTTCAACGCACTGAAACGCCCCTCACGCAGCGCTGCTCGGATCTCGCGCATCAGATCGGCCATGAACTGCAGGTTGTGGATGGTGGCGAGCGTGTAGGCCAGCAACTCCTCGGCGCGGAACAGATGGTGCAGGTAGGCGCGGGAGAAGCTCTGGCAGGTATAGCACCCGCAGTACTCCACGACGGGTCGCTCGTCGTACTTGAAGCGCGCGTTGCGGATGTTGAGGCGGAACTTCGGGAGTGTCTGGCCGTCGAGGGTACGCGCCAGCAGCGCGGCGTTGCGTGCGTTACGCGTCGGCGCCACACAATCGAAGGTGTCCACTCCCCGCGCGACCACCTCGAAGATGTCTGGGATCTCGCCGATGCCGAGGAGGTGGCGCGGCCGGTCGTCGGGCAGATGGGGTATGATCCATTCGAGGATCTGGTGCATGTCAGCCTTGGTGGTGCCGAGGTTGCCACCGATGGCGATCCCGTCGAAGGGGAGGTTGGCTACGAACTCGGCCGATTTGAGGCGCAGATCCTCGTGAGCACCGCCTTGGACGATGCCGTAGAGTGCCTGGGCGCCGCCGTAGCGGGGCTCGCTGTTCTGGAAGTAGGCCAGCGAGCGCCGCGCCCAGCGGTGGGTGCGCTCGAGCGCCTCGGCCTCGTAGGACTTCGGGTGCAACGGCGAGGTACACTCGTCGAACGCCAGGATCATGTCGGCGCCAAGTTGCCGCTGAATTTCGATGCTCTTCTCAGCGCTGAACTCATGCAGCGAGCCATCGATGTGGCTCTTGAAGGTCACGCCCTCCTCCCGGATTGTGACGAGGGGCACCTGAGCCTGTTCGCCGCCGCGCCGGCGCGCGCTGCCCTCCGCCTCAACCTGGAGGCCGCCGGCCTCACCCGGGAAGATGTTGGAGATCTTGCCGACGCCGTGCTCGATCCCCGCCCCGAGGCTGAAGACCTGGAACCCACCCGAGTCGGTCAGAATTGGCCGGTCCCACTGCATGAAGCGGTGGAGCCCGCCCAGCCTGGCAACCACACCGGCACCGGGGCGCAGATAGAGATGGTAGGTGTTGGCAAAGATCACCTGAATCCCCGCCGCCCGCAATTGGTCGGGCGTGACCGCCTTGACGGTGGCCTGGGTGCCGACGGCCACAAACGCGGGTGTCTCGATAATACCATGGGGCGTCTGGTAGCGGGCCACGCGGGCCGCACCGTCGCGATGGGTGATGTCGAATGCGAAGCCAGGTTGATTCATCTGGACCGTCCGTTGTCCCTTGTCTCTTTCAGAGACCATCTCCTTGTCCGAACGTTACCACGAAACGACTGAAGCCTGAACCGTGATGACGCGAAGAGCAGGGGGATTTTCGAGTTCCGCACCCGCCAAAGGACGTCGATGCCACTCGGCCGCTGCGCTCGTTGGCTGCTTTGTGGTTAGTAAAAGATCGTCAGCGTCCGGTGATGCGGTTTGAGCTCGCGCTGGCGCGCCTCGCCCTCCTGCCAGAGGAGCCAATCGAGCGTCAGGCTGGTCAGTGGGTGCCCCCGCCCCTCGAGGTGCTCGCGCAGCAGTTCCACCGCCTGGACCGTCGCCGCCCGAAGTTCAACCTCGAAGTCGCTCCCCGCTGGAATCAGACGACCGGTATCGACGGCTGCAGCCAGACGCGGACCGTAGCGGAGAACGCGACGCTCGCGCAGGAGTTGGGGCACACGGTAGTCGGCAAACATGGTCAGGTCGCCGATATCGTCGAAGCTCCCCCACAATTCGCCGGCGAAGCTCCCCCACAGGTCGCCAACGAAAATCTGGGCACGCTTGTAGAAGAAGATTTGCTTCCCCTCGTAAATAGCGTGGTCGCGAAAACCGGGGAACTCGGCCGCAACCAGCGCCACCAGCGCGGCCGCCGACCCGTGGGCGGCTTCGACCAATGCGGCGGCCTGGCCACCCCATCGCTCGTCGAGTACTGCCCCCGCCTCGCGCAGCAGGCGCACCCGCTCGTCCAGGAGTGGCAACGCGCCCCCCAGCCGGCCGGTCAGCTCCGCTCCCGTCAGGCGGCTCAACCTGTCGGCGTCGAGCCAGCCGGGATCCTGGTCGGTCGCCCGTTTGAGGGCCAGTGCCAGGCGCTGGTAGTCCCACTCGGGTGCCGGCCAGAAACAAAAGTTTAATGTATCGAGTACCAGCAAGTACTGCACCGTGAGAGGGCCACCGTCCCGGAAGTGATGCACGTCATCCCACCCGGCGGGCCGGCGCCTGTGGTCGGCCAGCTCGCGGGCCACACGCTCGACAGCCAACGGGTCGATGTGAACGTGCCGCGCCAGGCGCACGACCGCGCCCGTCGTAGCGCGGACGGCCGTCAAAGGATTGATGGGCACTTTCTCGCCTCCAGCCAACGTTTGAACGTCCGAACGGTTGAATCGTTCACCCCTTCAGGGTCCCCACCATCCTACTTTGTAGAGTACCCCACCGCTGCGACCATCGGCCCGCCCGAAGTCAGCGACCCAGAGAGCCCCGTCGCGCGGGTCCACCAGAACGTCCAGCGGGTGGGCGAAGCCGGTGGCGAAGGGTTGCACGGTCCAATCGCCGGGATAGACGACCACGACCTGCTGGCCAGCGGGTTTGTCGGCAAAGGCCGAGCCCCACTGGGCGATGAAGATCGCGCCCTGATAGGCCGCCGGGAAGCGCCGGTCGGTGTAGACGGTTAACCCATCCGAAGAGCTGTGGCTCGCCAGGGTCACCACGGGCGCGAGTGTGCCCTCACAGGCGCCGGGCACACTCGCCTGCCCGACTCCGAAGCAGCCTGGCCAACCGTAGTCGCCCCCCTGCTCGATACGGTTCAGCTCATCGGGCTGGCCCTCGGGCACGTCGCCGCCGTTGTCGGTCGCCCAGAGTTGGCCCGCGGCGTCGAATGCCAGACCGTAGGGGTTCCGTAGACCGCTGGCATAGAGCTCCAGGTCCGAGCCATCGGCATTGAGGCGCAGAATCCCCGCTTGCAACTGGGGTCGCTGGCCGCTCTCGCCCATGTCGTCCACCGAACCCGTCGCGACGTAGAGCTTCCCATCGGGGCCAAACTCGACGTCGTCTGTCGAGTGGCGGCCCACCGACAACCCGTCGAGTACCTTATCACGGCCCTCGAACTGACCGTCGCCGTCGGCATCCACCAGACGGTCCACTCCCCCGAGGCGGCTGACGTACAGCCCGTGGGTGGCGGGCTCGAAGGCCAGCCCAAGCGGGGTTACCAGACCGGTCGCAACCGTCACCGGCCGCTCCGCGCTCTGCGCGTCGCCTCCGAAGCTCATGATCGCCCCGTTGAGCGTCGCGACATAGAGCCTGCCGTCGGGACCCCACGCCAGAGCCGTCGGTGGGTCCGGGACCTCGCCCCAGCGCCAGGCGTGAAAGCCAGGCGGAACGGTAATCTCAGACGCGACGCCCGGCAGGGATCCTTGAAGCGTCGGCGTGGTCGCAGGGAGGTGGGCCGTTGGGGTGGCAACGAGGGCGGGGCTGGTGGCTGTCGCGGTCGCCGGAGCGGCCGTCCCCGTTGCAGTCGGAACTGTGGCCGTGGCCGTCGGACTGGCGACCGGCGTAGCCGTCGCTGTGAGGGCGTCATGCCCGGACACCGCCGGCCTAGCGGACGAGAGCTGATCCACCCGCGTCGGTGGAGTGGTGACTGTGGCGAGCGGCGGAGTGGTGGCGGTCGGTGTCACTGTGGGTGCAGCGCCGGGGTGGCAGGCGCCGAGCCCGAGGCCAAGCAACATGGCTGGCAGCAGCCACCGAACCGAACGGGGGAAGGAAACGCCGAGTCTGATCATTTCTGCTGCTGTCCAGGTCCCGGTGAAGAGTCAGGCTTTCCGGCCCCTAATGTGATCCCAATCAACACCGTGCCGAGAACTGCCAGGCCAAACCACAACACGAGCCCGCCCACCACCTGGTCACCTTCACTGTGGAGAGCCCCTCGTACACGGGAACCAACCCTCACTACGGCAACGTGGGGCCGGACGCTTCAGCGCCTCGGCCCCACGCGAATGTGATGATTGTCGACTCGCCGCGACCGGCCGGCAGCTACATGCGGTCCGCCGCGGCTTGAGCGAAGGCGCTGGATTTGACCTCCCTGGCGCCCTCCATCTGCCGAGCCAAATCGTAGGTGACGATCTTGTCACTGATCGCCGCGGAAACCCCTCTGTTGACCAACTCGGCCGCCTCGTCCCAGCCAAGGTGCTCCAGCATCATCGCGCCCGAGAGGATCAGGGCGGTCGGATTCACTTTGTCCTGGCCGGCGTATTTCGGCGCAGTCCCGTGGACCGCCTCGAAAACAGCAACGGTGTCCCCCATGTTGGCGCCGTGGGCGATGCCCAGCCCGCCGACCTGCGCGGCCGCTGCGTCGGAGAGGTAGTCGCCGTTGAGGTTGGGCAGCGCCAGAACGGAGTACTCATCCGTGCGAGTGAGCAGCTGCTGCAGCATGTTGTCGGCAATGCGGTCCTTGACTACGACCTTGCCGTTGCGCTTGCCGTTGTACGGCGCCTGCCAGAGTTGGTCCTCGGTGATGGTTTCGTCGGCGAACTCCTCGCACGCCAGTTCGTAGCCCCAATCTCGGAAGGCGCCCTCCGTAAACTTCATGATATTGCCCTTGTGAATCAGCGTGACGCTCTCCTGGCCTCGGCGGATAGCATACTCGATCGCCTTGCGGATCAGGCGCTTCGACTTGCGCTCGCTGATAGGCTTGATCCCGACGCCGATCGACGCAGCATCCTGGTCCTCGATGGCCTTGACACCCATCTCCTCTTTCAGGAAGCGGACGACCCTCTCCGCTTCGGCAGTCCCCGCCTTCCACTCGATCCCGGCATAGACGTCCTCGGTCGCCTCGCGGAAAAGAATCATGTGCATCTTCTCAGGATGCTTGACAGGGCTGGGCAGACCGGGAATATAGTGTACCGGGCGAACATTGGCGTAGAGGTCGAGGTTCTGGCGAATGGCCACGTTCAGCGAACGGATCCCGCCACCGATTGGGGTCGTCAGGGGGCCTTTGATCCCGACGTGGTAGTAGGTGAACGCATCGAGGGTCTCGCGTGGTAACCACTCGTTGAAACCCTCCAGCGCTCGCTCACCCGCGAAGACCTCAACCCATGCGATTTTGCGCTCGCCCTTGTAGGCCTTGGCGACGGCGGCGGCGATCACGTGGAGGGTGGCGGGCGTCACGTCGACGCCGATACCATCACCCATGATGAAGGGGATGATGGGATAGTCGGGTACGACAAGGGTGGCACCATCATAGGTGATACGCTGGCCCTCACGAGGCGGAGTGAAGGTAGTAAAGTTCACAGATTGCTCCTCTTTGGATCTTGAATTTCAGATCGCTCTTGTTCGGATCGACTGTATGAGGGAGGCGCGGACAGTGCCCGCGCCCGCCCAGCACACCGTATTCCAATGTGAGCGTTTCAGCGTGCTGATTGCCGCTCAGTCCAATAGCAGAGATGGAGCCGGCAGCGGAAATCAAACCAGGGCGGGGGCCTCGGCGTCCGTGCCGCACTCTATGACCTCAGCGGCTTCCGGTGCGAGGATTCCTTCGGCAACCAGAACGTGCTTGAGGCTCACGATCGCCACTTCGAGCATGCTCAGGTCAGGCTCATTGGTGGTGAGCTTTTGAAGCATGAGGCTGGGTGTGATCAGAGCACGTACACTCGGGTTGGCATAGTGCCTGGCGCTCCAGCGAATAAATTCGTAGCTGATCGCCGCAACGACCGGGATGAGCAGAATACGGCTCGCCACCATCAGGATGAAGTTGGGACGACCCAGGAGGCTGAAGACAAAGATGCTGACCACCATTACGACCAGCAAGAATCCGGTGCCGCAGCGCGGGTGGAGCGTCGAAAAGCGGCGAACGCTCTCGGGCGTCAACTCGGCCCCGGCTTCGTAGGCGTTGATGGTCTTGTGTTCGGCCCCATGGTAGCTAAACACCCGCTGAATCTCGCCCATCCGCCGGATCGCCACGAGGTAGCCCAGGAAAATGGCCAGGCGCACCACGCCTTCGGTGATATTGGCAAGCAGATGGGAGGGAATCCAGCTCTCGATCAGGCGCGAGATAAACAGGGGCAGGATGAAGAAGAGACCGATCCCGAAGGCCAAGGAGACGGCGACGGTCCCCCAGGCCACTGGACCGGCAAAACTGGCCTGCTCACCACTGGCATCCTTCTCATCCCGGATCGCCACGTCGGCGGACCACATCAGGGCGCGCATCCCAAGCCCGAGGGCATCCCACAACAAGGCCAGCCCGCGGACAAAGGGCCACTTCCCGACGCGGCTGGTGTAGATCGCTGCCGTGAGGGGCTCCTGTTGGACCACAATCTGGCCATCTGGGGCACGAACAGCGACGGCCACCTGCTGAGCTCCCCGCATCATCACGCCCTCGATGACCGCCTGGCCGCCGTAGTTGAATTCCTGTTTTGTACTCATGCTCCCCTTGCCACTACTCCCAAGAACGTCAGCCTCCGCTCGACCGCTGGTGATGAGCGCGGTCGCACGGCCGCACGCGCTACGGGATTGTACCTGAGGCCGCTCCGACCGGCAAGGTCAGCGTTGGGGCGCGCCGGGCACCTGGTGGCAGTGACGGCAGCGAGCCTCGTAGCACTCATTGGCACCGACAAGAATCACCGGGTCGTTGTAGTGGGCCGGTTCGTCGTTGATCAGGCGTTGGGTGCGGCTGGCAGGCCCGCCGCATTTCACGCAAATCGCGCTGAGTTTGTCCACCATCTCAGCCTGCGTCATCAGGAGGGGCATAGGGCCGAAAGGCTCGCCCCGGAAATCCATATCGAGGCCAGCGGCAATGATTCGGACACCCTGGTCGGCCATCTCATTCAAAACGTCGGCGATCTCCCAGTCGAAGAACTGAACCTCATCTACCGCCAGGACCGTGGTATCGGGCCGGAGTTGCCGAACCAGGTCGCGGGCACTCTCGACCGGCAGCGCATCGAGCTGAACGCCGCTATGTGAAGCCACCGCCATCTCGTGGTAGCGGGTATCGATGTGGGGCTTGAACACCTGGACGTGTTGACCTGCGATCTCGGCTCGCCGGACACGGCGAATTAACTCTTCAGTCTTGCCACTGAACATGCTGCCGACGATCAGTTCGATCCAGCCACCCTGGTAGTAGCGGTAGGGCATGGGCACGCCTCCCAATTTCGAAGGTCTCAGCCTTTATGGTTAAGTTAACGCAAAAACGGCAGGGCCCTTCCAGGCCCTGCCGTCGTGGACAATTCCAGGACGCCTGGCACCGCAGCGAACTTAGCTCTCAGCCTCGTCACCGTCGCCCACCGTCTCGATGATGGTGCGACCACGGCGCTTCTTGCCCTTGCTCCCACGTGCATCAACGCTGGCCTCCAGCCGCCGCATGAAGCGCTCGACCTGGCCGGCACTGTCAACGATGCGCTGCTCGCCAGTATAGAACGGATGGCAATTGCTGCACAGGTCAGTGCGGATCTCTTTCACGGTCGAGCCGGTGCGGAAGGTATTTCCGCACGAGCAGACCACCAGAGCGTCTGGATAGTAGGTGGGGTGAATATTCTTTTTCACCGGACCATCTCCTCGTTGGGATAAACGCTCACCGCCTTCTTGCCACCCCGAATCGGGTGGAACTTCACCCAGCCATCAACCGTGCTGAAGAGTGTGAAATCGTTGCCCAAGCCAACATTCTCACCGGGGTGGATCTTCGTACCGCGCTGGCGAACCAGAATCGAACCGGCCGACACAAACTGACCATCGAAGCGCTTGACCCCGAGGCGTTGCGCATTGCTGTCGCGTCCGTTCCTGCTAGAACCGCCACCCTTCTTATGAGCCATCTTCTCAACTCCTTTGGGCCCAAAGCCCGACGCCAAACAATTCTAGAGGCATGCAAGTCCACTGCGCGCTTGAGGCCGAGCCTGGCAGGCGCGCAACGCGCTTCGCACGCTACGCCAGGACGATCGACTCAATGCGGAGGCGAGTGATGGGCTGGCGGTGCCCCTTCTTGACGCGATAGCGATTCTTATTGTGGTAGCGGAAGATAATCTTCTTTTTATCTTTCGCCTGGGCCAACACCTTGGCCCTGACCACAGCGCCATCGACCAACGGCTGCCCGATGATCAGATTATCGTCGTTGCTGACAAGCAACACCCGGTCCAACTCGACGGTTTCCCCTGCATTGATGTCCAGGCGCTCTACCTCGAGAGTCTCGCCTTCCTGCACTTTATATTGCTTGCCGCCGGTCTCGATGACTGCGTACACCGCTCTGCCTCCCACGCGCCCTGACTTGACACAGAACACGGGCCGCACTGGCCCGCGTGGATGAGTCCACAAAGAATGTGGCGCGGTCCCGCGCCACAGTTTGATATTATAAGGTTGAGAGGAGCACGTGTCAAATTGGAAACCGCCGTAACGGCTCCGTTCCCGGTCTACCGACTTCCCATCACGCCTCCCGCGGGGTAGGGCGCTCAGGCTCATAGTCCTCACGATTCACGTGCAGGAACGCGCCGTCCGCAGGCGCCCGGACCGGGACTTGGGGCGCCGGGCGGTCCAGCCCCCACGCGTCCGCGACGATGTAGAGCGGTCGATGTTTGACCTCCTCGTAGATTCGGCCGATGTACTCGCCCAAGATCCCCAGCGAGAGCAACTGCACACCACCGAGGAAGAGTACCGCAATCAGGGTCGTCGCCTGGCCCAGGAACGCCTGCATCCCCGACAAACGTAGAATCACGACGATGATGATGAACACCAGACTGATGGTTGCCAGGGTGAAACCGGCGTAAGTGGCCAGTTGCAGGGGAAAGTAACTGAAACTCGTGATGGCGTTCAGCGCGAGCTTCAGCATCTTCTGAAACGGATAGTGGGTCTCGCCTGCAAAACGGGCCTGCCGCACGTAGGGCACACCCGTCTGGCGAAAACCGACCCACGCAGCCATCCCGCGCATGAAGCGGTGTAACTCCCGCATTCCCCGCAGGGTTTCCACCACCTGGCGATCCATGAGACGGAAGTCGCCCGCGTCGAGTGGGATGTCTACGTTGGTGATACGCCGGATGAGGCGATAGAAGGTCCTCGCTGTCCACTCCTTGAACCAGGTCTCCCCGATGCGCTTCTCGCGGATCGCGTAGACAACTTCGTACCCCTTTTTCCACCGCGCGATCAACTCCGGAATCACCTCGGGTGGATCCTGAAGATCGGCATCAATGATGATCACCGCGTCACCCTGGGCATAGTCGAGCCCCGCGGTGATCGCGATCTGGTGACCAAAATTGCGCGAGAAGTTGATGACTTTGAACCGTGGGTCCTGCCGGTGGACAGCATGCAGCAGTGCCAATGAATTGTCGCCGCTCCCATCATTCACGAAGACGACCTCAGCGCTCCCGTCGAGTGAATCCATAACCCCACTGAGCCGACGGGCGAGCTCAAGGATCGTTCCTTCCTCATTAAAGATTGGAACGATGATTGAGTACATTGCAGGCATATTCCATCCCAAGGCAGAAAGCCAGCAGCCGAATGATGTTCGTTCCGCTTGTATTGGAATACGGTGCCCGGAACCGGGGCGGAGGTGCGACGCACTTCAGACAGTGCGTCGCACCTGATCCGTGCACGCGACTCCAATGTGAGCGGTTCGTTCTATTGTAGCACACCTCCCCTGCAACCATCGAACGGTTAATCCGTCCCGCACCGCCAACGACCATGGTGGCAACGCTCGGTACCGGCCCCACACTGTTTTCCAGAGGGGATGACTGTGGGCGCGGCATTGCTGGGACAGTCCCCCGAAGTGTCCGGGCGGCGCTCGGCGCGAACGAAAGCCGTGCGCAACCCGCCCCAGGGCCATGCCAGCCGCAATGTGGTTGTCAGTGGCGAAACAGTGCCAGGGCGGGTTTTGGAGGATCCAGGCTGGCGACGACCCAGCCCCGATCGGATCGCGCCGGCCGGGCGACGTCTCGGGCAAAACCCGCCCCGA
>DOUV01000287.1 GCA_003520455.1 Chloroflexota bacterium
CCTGGATCGCCAGATCCAGGCCAATGAGGGGCCACCTCACTCTGCAGGCGGATCGCCAGATCCGCCGGAAGCGGCGGAATAGGTACCTTTTTTCTTCGTATCTTGCGCGCCTTGTGCGCAGCGAGAACGGTTGACCGGTGCAGTTCGCTCTCACCCAGGGCAGCGGACGTGTCCAGGTACGCCGCCCCTGTCTCCCTCTGCAAGCCGCCGGCGGGGGTCGGCAGGCTTTCGATGCGACGCGCCTCGCCCCCGACCGTTGAGCCAGCCCTGACTTGCACCGGTTGCACCTTTCGCTCACCAGCAATGTTGAGTAGAATAAACGGTAGCGATCCATCAAGGTCGGTCATTTACCGATACCACAACAATCCAGCCAGCGTCGTAGAGTGGCAACGATCAGCGCGAGGCCCCGGCGCATCTGACCCCATTGCCTGCTTCGAGGTCAACACACCCTTGGCCGGAACGACCTGCCACGCTTTTCACTCGCGGGTTTTCGTCCATCACGCCGCTCGAACGCACATGGGGAAGCCCCCATATTGAACTGCCGGACGCCAGAAACCGCCCGGCGCCCGCAGTTGCGGGCGACGCGATACCCGCGAGCGGCCTCGTTGTTGAGTGTGTACCGCAACGATTCGACCTTGAGGCGGATCTGGGAAAGCCAGGCGACTCTGGATGGGAGGAGGTTTGTCATGAGTCCAGTTCAAGAGCCTTTTGACGCCCGCACGCCGCTCGAGACGTCCAGCGGGCCGGTTCAAATTTACCGATTAGAAGCATTGGAGCAGGCCGGCTTCGGCAAGATCTCGCGGCTGCCCTTCTCGATCAAGGTGCTCCTGGAGGCTGCTCTACGCAACGTCGACGGCTTCGCCATCACGGAGGAGCACGTGCAGACGCTGGCCGGTTGGCGGCCCGATGCGGTCAGCAACGCCGAGATTCCCTTCATGCCATCTCGCGTGATCTTGCAGGATTTTACCGGTGTTCCATCGATCGTCGACCTGGCGGCGCTCCGCTCGGCGATGGACCGGCTGGGCGGCGATCCCACGCGTATCAACCCCCAGGTGATGGCCGACCTGGTGATTGACCACTCGGTCCAGGTGGATGCATTCGGCTCACTGGCGGCGATCTTTATCAACGCCGAGCGCGAGTTCGAGCGCAACCGGGAACGCTATGAGTTCCTCCACTGGGGCCAGCGGGGCTTCAACAATTTCCGGGTCGTGCCCCCGGCGAGCGGAATCGTCCATCAGGTCAACCTGGAGTACCTGGGCAAGGTGGTCCAGCAACGTGAGGTCGGAGGGGCGCGCGTGGCCTTCCCTGATTCGCTGGTCGGCACCGACTCCCACACGACAATGATCAACGGCTTGGGCATCCTGGGCTGGGGCGTGGGCGGCATCGAGGCCGAAGCCGTTATGCTCGGCCAGCCCATGTATATGCTCATGCCTGCCGTCGTCGGCTTCAAGCTCACCGGCCAACTCCCGGAGGGCGCGACAGCGACTGACCTCGTACTACGCGTCACCGAGATGTTGCGAGAGCACGGCGTCGTCGGCAAGTTTGTTGAGTTCTACGGCGACGGTCTCAGCCACCTCGGCCTGGCCGACCGGGCGACGATCGCGAATATGTCGCCGGAGTATGGCGCGACGTGCGGCTTCTTCCCGGTTGACGACGAAACCCTCCGCTATCTGAAAGGCACGGGCCGCCCTGAAGACCTGGTTGATCTGGTCGAGCGCTACTGCAAGGCACAGGGCCTCTTCCGGACCAACGAAACACCGGCACCGGAGTTCTCCGAGACTCTGGAGTTCGACATAGGCACGGTGAAGCCGAGCCTGGCCGGGCCGAAACGCCCCCAAGACCGCGTGCCGCTGAGCCAGGCCAAACGCGCCTTCTGGCAGGTCCTCAGCACCACCTACCGCAAGAAAGTCGAGACCGATCCGTCGGAAGACACCGCCTACATTCGGTGGCTGGGTGAGGGCGGCCAACCGGCCAAGGAATGGCTAGAACCCCGGCCGCGGCGGCGTGACCTCTATCGCCGTCACCGGGTACCGGTTGAGGTCAACGGCGTCGAGACCTTCATCTCTCACGGCTCGGTTGTCATTGCCGCCATCACTTCCTGCACCAACACCTCTAACCCATCGGTGATGGTCGGCGCCGGCCTCTTGGCCAAGAAGGCTGTCGAACTCGGACTGGACGTCAAGCCTTGGGTCAAGACCAGCCTGGCCCCGGGCTCGCGCGTGGTCACGAACTATCTGGCGGCCGCCGGGCTGACGCCCTACCTCGAGGCGCTGCGTTTCCACACTGTCGGCTATGGCTGCACGACCTGCATCGGCAACAGCGGTCCACTCTCAGAGCCGATTACCAAGGCGATCCTGGGAAACGACCTGGTGGTCGCGTCGGTCCTCTCGGGCAACCGCAACTTCGAGGGGCGCATCAACCCACTGACCAAGGCCAACTACCTGGCCAGCCCCCCGCTGGTCGTCGCCTACGCCCTCGCCGGGACAATGGACATCGACCTGGCCAGCGAGCCTCTGGGCTACGACCCCACCGGCCGCCCAATCTACCTGAGCGACATCTGGCCGACTCAAGACGAGATCCGCCGGACGATCAACGCTTGCTTGCGACCGGAGATGTTCACCGCCGAGTATGCTCACATCTTTGAGGGCAACGAGATCTGGAACCAGATCGAGGCTCGCGGCGGCATTCTCTACAACTGGAACCCTCAGTCGACCTACATTCAGGAGCCACCCTTCTTCCGCGGCCTCACCCCCGATGTCCCGCCGATTCAGCCGATCCACGGAGCGGGCGTTCTGGCGCTCCTCGGCGACTCGATCACGACCGACCACATCTCGCCTGCCGGCTCGATCCCCCTCAAGTCGCCCGCCGGCGAGTACCTGATCTCGCACGGCGTCCAGCCGCGCGACTTCAACTCCTACGGCTCGCGCCGCGGCAACCACGAAGTGATGATGCGCGGTACCTTCGCCAACATCCGCCTGCGCAACCAGCTCGCCCCCGGCACCGAGGGCGGCTACACCACCTTCCTGCCCACCGGCGAGGTCACCACGATCTACGACGCGGCCATGCGCTACCAGGACGCGGGCACCCCGCTGCTGGTCCTGGCAGGCAAGGAGTACGGCACCGGCTCCAGCCGCGACTGGGCGGCCAAGGGGACCTACCTCCTGGGGGTCAAGGCCGTGATCGCCGAGAGCTTTGAGCGGATCCACCGCTCGAACCTGGTGGGGATGGGGGTGCTGCCGCTGCAGTTCCTCCGCGGCGAGGGTTGGCGCCAGCTTGGACTGACCGGCCACGAGCGCTATAACCTCGACCTGCCAGAGACCCTGCAACCCGGCCAGCGCCTCACCGTCAGCACCACCGCCTTGCCAGAGGGGGGCGGGGAGGGGGTCACCCGCCAGTTTGAGGTCATCGCGCGGGTGGACAGCCCGGTCGAGGTGCGCTATTACCAGAACGGCGGCATCCTCCACACCGTTCTGCGCGATATGCTCACAGAGAGCCAGCCGGCCTAACCCACGCAAGCGCTCGTTTGGCACAGCACCAAGAGGGGCGCCCGGCCGGGCGCCCCTTCCGTTTGGAGGACAGTGAGATGGCAGAGTGGGTTCGGATCGTTCCCCTCAGGGGTGCGACGACGGTGGACCGGCTGTGATTGCCCGGCGCCGCCAGGGCGTCACTGTGCGGGCTCAGCGACTGTCCAGAGGCTGCGGGCCGGGGTGTGTGCGAAGGCATACGCATCCAGGCTATGATCAGCGGGCTGCCGGAGTTCGAGCTTGATAGTGCGGGGCACGTCGGAGGCGCAGACAACGCAGTTCCGACCCTTGAGTTTGGCCTGGTAAACCGCCACGTCGGCCTCGTGGATCAGGCCGGTGGACTGGGTGCCATCGGAGGGGAAGCAGGCGATCCCAAGACTCATCGTGGCCTGGATGGGCGTGGGGCAGGTCGAGACCTGAAAGCGGGTCGCCTCGATCGCCTGGCGCAATCGCTCGGCGATCACGCAGGCTTCAGCCAGCTCGACCTCGGGCAGAACGATGGCAAACTCCTCGCCTCCAAGCCGCGCAGGAATGTCGTAGTCCCTGGTGGTCTGGCGGATAATCTGGCTGATGCCCGCGAGGACCGTGTCTCCGGCCAGGTGGCCGTAGGTGTTGTTGATGTTGCGGAGCAGGTCGAGGTCGGCGATGATGAGCGTCAGGGGTCGTTGAAAGCGCCTGGCCCGTTCGAGCTCGACCGTGAACAAGGAGGTAAAATGGCGCGCATTCCACAAACCGGTCTTGCCGTCGGTTTGGGCCTCGCGCTTCAAGCGAGGGACCGAGAGCGCCCGGTACATCAGCACCAAGGGCGCGAGGGCCGGCAGGACCAGCCAGGGCATCAGGGTCCAGTGCACCGCCACGACGAAGCCCAGGTACAACAGAACAAAATCGGTCAACAGGTTTTCGGTGCCCAGGACACCCGATTCGCGCCACGTCACGCCGCGCGCCAGAACGAGGTGCCGCCCGGCAAGGATGTGATTGACGATAACGTACGTCAGGGCGGCGGCGGTGATCGCTACCAGCGCCATCGGGGTGCGGAGCAACGCACGGCCGGGGACCAGCGCCGTGTAGACCCAATGGGCGGCTGATCCGGCGATGATGTGCATGGCGATATTGAAGGGCTGGACATACCAGGCGCGCAAGCGTGGGCTCCGCGTCAGCCGTTTCTTCGCCCATTCAACCAGGTGCGGGATGATGACCAGGAGCACGAAGAGAAACGGTGGCAGCAGGAGCAGGCCGGCGAGGAGGAAGACGAGCGTTGGATAGTACCACTGGAAGCCGGGGGCCTCAGCCTCGAAGAATTGGGCGATGGTGGCGAGCGCGGTCAAACCGGCCAAGGTCAGCCATTGGGACGCAGCCGGTGCCGGGTCCCGGAGGCTTAGTCCAACAAGCACCCCGGCGACCACGAGAACCGACCAGATATTGGCCCACGCTCGACGCGACATTCGTTCTTATCTCCACGCCTCAGAATGAGGGTGTGCACGGAAGGAGTGATTGGTTGGTTGATACCATCAATACCAGTTCGATCAGCATCCCTCTGCGACTGCCAGGCCGGGGTTGCCTGCATCGGGCTACACACCCAATTGTGAGACGGACCCGGGAACCACCAATAGATTCGAACTTGCACAGGACTCATCGGTCTGAAATTCGACCTTGCGCAGAAGTTCGGGAGAGGATTCGTGTTGAGCAGCAATGCACCTCAAAAAGGCGTCCACGATCGAGGCGTCCCACTGGCGACCACACTCCTTGCGGAGAATGGAGACCGCCTGGGCGCCGGACATTCCGCGGCGGTATGGCCGGTCGGAGGTCATCGCGTCGAAGCTGTCGGCGACGGCGATCACGCGGGCCCCAAAAGGGATCTCGAATTCCTTGAGCCCATCCGGGTACCCCTGCCCATCCCAGCGCTCGTGATGGTGGCGGACGATCCCGGCCCCGCGAGCGAAATCTCCGTAGCGCGCGAGCAATTCGGCCCCCCGCGCGGAGTGGGCACTCATGATCGCCCACTCTTCCGGCGTCAATTTGCCAGGCTTTCTCAGGATCTCGTCGGGAATACCAATCTTGCCGATGTCGTGGACCCGCGCCGCGGCGATGATCAGGTCGGCCTCATGACCGGAGATGCCTAACTCCCGAAGCATTCCCTGACAAAAAGCAGTGACTCGTCGCGAGTGACCTCCGGTATACGGATCGCGCAAATCCACCGTATCGGCCAGACTTTCCAGTAATTGTTGGGTACTGGCCTGCATCTCTTTGCTATTCTTGTAGGCCAGGTAGACAAATCCAATGGGGACCAGCAACAGTGCCACCGCCCAAATATTCTCGATAGCGACCAGCGCGCCGAGGATCCCTAGCAGATATTGGACGCCTTCGACCACGCCGGCTTCCCGCACGGTGGCGGCGATTACCTGCAAGGGAGGTTCGCCGCACATTGGCGCAATCTCGAGTGCACAGGTGATCATATCACCGATGAACATAGTGATTGCCGTTCCGAAGAGCACCAGCGCGTGGGCGGCGCCGGTGGCAAGCAGCACGTGAGCGCTCGCCGCGGCCATCAGGATCACAATGATCCAGCGGCCGACGGCCGTGGCAACATCGCTGGGAAGGTTGCGCGTTTTTGAGAGCCGCAGCAGCTCCATGGCGAGCACACTCAACCCGCCAACCAAGCCCGCCACGTGTGCCGGCAACAGGACTACCATTAAATAGAGCGGGACGGTCTGCATCGAGACCTTGGTGTGGTAGCGAACGTGGATGGGGAGTTCTCCTCCTGCAAGGAAGGCTCCCATCAGAAACAGCACGACGAGCCCCATCGTCCGACTGTCGATGGCTATCAAGCCGGGCATTGGTTTGAGCCAGGCAGCGACCAGCGCGAAAAGACCGAGAAGGCTAACCAGTGCGCCGATAAGTGGCTGCGGTGCGAGATGCGTCAGGTGCGCCTTCATTCCTCTTCCTCTTCATATGAATTGTCGCCCGGAACCGCAGAAAGAAACCTTGATTCCGCCGGATGCCGTCCTTAGCGAAAGGCGCGTACGAGCCTCACGCGCTATTGGTCGAGCCAGATCTCCACAGCCAAGGGCTGACCACTGAGTCCCGAGACTGATTGAATCAGACTCCGCATGGCCATCCTGGCGGCCACATCCACATTCTTCCCTTGAAGACGCACGAGCGTCTCGGTCGCGTAGTGGTATGGGGGTTGGTCGTCGTAAAAAGTGATAGCCTCTTTCGCGGCGAGAGCCCCCCCGGTGTAGACCACCCTCGTCACGCTGACCCCGGTGGGGACATGGATCGTGTACAAAATGGAGCGGACATCGGAGGCATCCGCGTCGATATTGGTGGTCATTCGGATCTGTTCGCCATTAGAAAGATAGACGATTGGGTCGGCCCGGCAGCCGATGACGACTGCCTGGGCTGTGCGCAGCAGGTAAGAACTCGGAGTAAGACCAAGCAACAGCAGGATCGCGACGACGAGGAAACGGTTGGAGAGAAGTGTGCGCACAAATCTCATACTTTGGAACTCCTTCATCAATAGCCTCCCGGGGGCTCTCGTCGAGAGAACGAGGACAGCGAGGGCCTCAAGTCTCTTGAGCATTGGTTTCTCCTTTCTCCCTTCGTTCGTCTGCACTTTCTCTAGGCCAGTGGCGTGGCGAGTGCCCGGCCAGGCCAAGGACTGGAACAGGAAAGTTGAAGAGTCGAGCGAGCGCGGTTCAAGCCATCGTGCCGAGAACCCAAAGCGTCTCGCCCGGCGAGCGTATGAGCTCTGGTTGCCTGCCCGCTCAAAGATCCCGGGCCGAATATGTCGGGCAGGGTCTCGCGCGGGCGGGGCCGAACCGCTCCTGTACGCAACTCAGTTGGACCCCCCTCAAAACAAAAACGCCGGGTAGCTGACTCACAGGTCACGGAGTCGGCAACCCGGCTATCCTCACTCGTGGAGCGGAGGACCCGTGGCTTTGCGTCCCCATCTCTCGATGGGTTTGCGGTTTCGCTCGTGCGCTCTTCTCTTGTATCGATAACTCTAGAGGATGGAGCGAGCAGCGCTGGGCTCCATCTCAGCAATCAAAAAGGCCAAGTTATTGGGTACCCTTGAAGAATGTGGGGAGAAATCTACCTGCGGTTGACACCCGGCCGCGACGACCCGCTCGGATACCCCTATCCTAGCCGAGTCTGGCGGATCAGCCTAGGGTCTTTGGGTATGAGACCTTGCAGTACTTTGGTACTCCGAGATTGAGACGGGGGGAAGAACCAACCCGCCAGAGCCACATTCTGGCTCTCATCGGGTCCTGACCTCAGACCGGTACCAACGCCGTGGAACGACGACCGCTGTCCGGGGCAGTCGTCTACCGCTCAACGAACCACAGCCAGGACAGGGCAACGGAACAACGCAGTTCGCCTCACGAGTGGGGCACTGAGGATTCTGCCCACTCCACCAACAGCGAGGGATACAGCTGTTCCGTCAAGAAACGGCGAAATACGGTCAGCCGGTCGGGACCCTCTAGCAAGGGTTGCATCAATCGTTTGCCGTAGAAGTAGCTGAAGACGTAGGACTGCATGAAGGGCACCTTCAAGAACTCCAGCCGCTTGCGGGCCCGCTCCTCGGGCTCCAGGGTGTACTTCATCAAATATCGCATCACCTCCTCGTCTGGACGCCCCTCGTCCAGCATGAATGCCGCATTCCCCGGAACACCCAACAGCAGATTGGCAGCCTCGCGCAACCTGGCATGATCTGCCTCGTCGCGCTCGATCCCCGCCGCCGAGTAAAGATACTCGGCCAGCCAGCGGTCTGCCTCATCCGATGTGAAGATCATCTCGAAAGCCAGCGTGGCGATGCCTTCCGCGATCACAAGCTGGGGGGTGGACGTCAGCAGCAGTGATTGCTCGACGTAGCCGCGCTCGTGGTAGAGCATCTGCTCCTTCATGACGGCCTCGGTGTGGTGGCCGGGGTAGCCCTCGTGGCACATCAGATCCAGCAGCCGGAACACGTTCGTGGGCAGGTCGGTGTTCAGCTCGAGGCGGGAGCGACCGTTGCGCAGGTACCAGTTGGCCGCGGTCCAGGGCTTAGCGCTCACGGTCGTCACTTGTATCTGTTCGTGGGAGGGCAACTCCACAAAGGCGCGGGTGCGGCGCCGGGCCTCAGCGAGGGCTTGCTCCATCATCTGCGCCAGCAGGCCGGCCTTTTCCGGCGGCAGTTCGTTCCGCTTGCGCCACGCGGCGTAGCGTTCCGGCAGCGGACCCTCACCCGGGAGCGCCTCGTCCGCCAGGGCCCGCGCTTGCTCAAACTGAGCCTCGGGGGTCCACTCCGGTCGCAAGTCGAAGCAACGTTCGACCTCATCCGCCAGTGCAAACGTCTCCCCGTTCAGCGTCCGGCAGATGGTCTCCATCGCCCGGACCTGGCGCTCGAGGAAGGCGGCGCGTTGCAACTCGAAGCCCTGGACAGGCAGGGCGTCGGCCAGGGCCATCGCCGCACGGGCCAGGTCCGGCTCCGGCGTCTCAGGCTCGGCGTCCACCGTCGCCTTCCACTCCGGCGGACCGTAGTACGTATCAACGAACCAGCTATGCGCAAACTTGCGAAATAGTTTATCGATCCGGAGTGCCAGAAGCACATAGGCCTGGATCCACGATTCATTCATCGAGCAATCCTTCTTGCTTAGCTTCCCTTGAATTGGGGCTGGCGTTTCTCGAGAAAAGCGGTGAGGCCTTCTTGCGCATCTTCCGTCTGCCGCAACGGCTCGGCGAGGGCTTGCTCCAGCCGTAACCCATCGGCCAGCGGCAGGTCGAGCCCTTTCCACACAGCCAACTTGGCCGTCTGTATGGCGAGCGGCGCGTTCGTGCAGATCCGGCTCGCCATCTCCATGGCGGCATCCATCAGTTCCGCAAGCAGCACGACCTGGTTGACCAGCCCAATCCGGTAGGCCTCCGCGGCGTCGATCTTCTTCGCGGTGAGAATCATCTCCAGCGCGAGGCCGGCCGGCACCAGGCGCGGCAGTCGCTGCGTCCCGCCAGCCCCCGGGATGATACCCCAACTCGTCTCAGTCAGACCAAATTGGGCATTGTCTGAGGCGATGCGCAGGTCGCAGGCCAGGGCCAGTTCCAGCCCGCCGCCGAAGCAGTAGCCGTTGACCGCAGCGATAATCGGTTTCCAGACCTCGAGGTTCCGGGTCACGCCGCCCAGGCCGGGCTGGCTCTCGGCGCGCACCCGGCGCTGGACCGGAGTGAGCGAGCGATAGAACTCGGCAACGCTCTTCAGATCGGCACCGGTACTAAAGGCCTTCTCCCCAGCACCCGTGACGATCGCGACCCACAGCTCGGGATCGTCTCGATAGGTGATCCAGGCCTCGGCCATCTCGCGGCTGAGGTCCAGGTCAAGAGCGTTGAGGGCTTCGGGACGATCGATGGTGATCAGGGCGAGCCGTTCGCGACGCTCAAATCGAATCGGCATGAGTAACCTCCAACGGTTTGAAGTAAGCAATATCGAGGATGCTGCCGTTCCGTGTCTCCGCAAAGACGGCCGTCACGCGCCGACCGGCGAACAGGGTGGCAGGGTCGGCCTCCCCGATTCGGTGCACGAGCGCCGTGTCGGCGCCATCGAGCTGGATGAGGGCGAGGAGGGGCTGTGGCGCGAGCGGTTGAGTGGGCTGCGCGACTGCGAAAGCAATCAATCTCCCTGCCGGACCAACCTCGAGCCACTCGGCCGTCTCCCGGCCGCACCGTGGGCAGAACGACCGCGCCGGCACCATCACCCGCCGGCACCCTGGGCAGCGCGTCCCGTAGATCTTCCGCTCGTCGCGCAGCGCTATCAGGAACCGACTGGCCGCTGCTCCGGCCGAGTACCTGAACTGTAGCTTGACACCGGCGGCGATGGCGGTGTCTCCTGATTTGTGCATAGTTTCCCTCATGAAGGATCTCAGGCGTGATAGGTGATCCGTTCCCCCAGGCGTATCACGCATCACGCCTCACGTCCACAAAATGAACGATGTCGGCCAGGGTGCCCGTGCGTTCTTCTCGCCAGACCGCCCGCACGCGCATTCCCAGGTGAAGCCTGTCCGGATCGTTCTCGGCCAGGTAGTGATTGAGCGTTGTATCCGCACCGTCGAGTTGGATCAAGGCCATGCCATAGGGTGTGCGCCGCGGCACGCCGGTGGCCGGATCAACAATGGGGATATGAACGACGGTGAAAGCGCGCACCGTGCCTGTGTCTTGCACCGGCACCCAGTCGTGCATCTCGGCGTAACAGTTGCCGCAGACCGGGCGCGGCGGGAGGTAGACCCACCCGCAGACCGGGCAGCGCAGCCCGAGGATGCGCCTCTCGTCGCGCAGGGCACGCATGAACTCGGCAAAGTACCAGCTCGTGCCGTAGCGCCACGTGAGGGTCATGGTGTGGAGGATGTGGAGAAATTCGGCTGTCATTCCAAGAGATCCTTCACAAAGTCACGCCGGTTTGGTCTGTCGCCGGACAGGGTTATAATCGAAGGAGCCGACTCCACCTTTGAGGAGGTTGCCGTGAGTGCTGTGAATCTCGTGCCGTCCCACACCCGCCCGGAGATTGAGTACCCTGAATCGGATGGGCAGCCCATGGCCGAAACCGACATCCACCGTGATGAGATGATTGACGCCATCGTCACACTCAAGGAACACTACCGCGACGAGTCACAGGTGTATGTCGCCGGCAACCTGCTCATGTACTACGAGGAAGGAAACCCCAACAAGTCGGTCGCGCCGGACGTGTTCGTCGTCTTCGGTGCCCCCAAACACCAGCGCCGCACCTACAAAATCTGGGAAGAGGGCACAGGGCCCGACGTGGTCATCGAAGTAACCTCTACCAAGACGCGGCGCCAGGACCGGGAGGAGAAACGGCCGCTCTACGAGGCCCTCGCCGTGCCTGAGTTCTTTCTCTTCGACCCCCTGGGCGAGTACCTCAAACCGCCCCTGCAAGGGTTCCGACTGCTGGGCGACTCCTACGCGCCGCTGAAACCGGAGCCGTTCGATCGCGGCTGGCGCCTGCAGAGCGAGCGTCTGCACCTCGAGCTGCGCGCGGAAGACGGCCACCTGCGCTTCTTCGACCCTGAAGCAGGGCATTACCTGCTCTCGCCGAGCGAAGAAGCCGCAGCCCGCCGCAAAGCCGAGGCCCGCGCCGTCCAAGAAGCCGAAGCTCGCCGCCAGGCCGAGGCCGAAGTCGAGCGGCTGAGGGCCGAACTGCGGCGCTTGCGAGGGGAGCCGGACTGAGGCCATCCGGTTACGGCTCGGCACTTACAATGATCACGTCGCTCCAGGCGTAGACGCCGTAGCCGGTGGCGAGCGCGGTGCGCACGTTCGGGACCTGGTGCGCTCCGGCACGGCCCATGACTTGCATGGCCGCCTCGGCCACCCGAATCACACCAGATGCCCCGACCGGGTTGGTGGAGAGCACGCCACCCGAAGGGTTCACCGGCAATTCCCCGTCCATCTCCGTCACCCCCGCCTCAATCAGGCGCCCGGCCTCGCCCTCCCCGCAGAACCCCAAGGCCTCGTACCACGCCAACTCGGCGTAACTCACCGGTTCGTACACCTCGGCCACGTCGAGTTGG
>DOUV01000608.1 GCA_003520455.1 Chloroflexota bacterium
ACGGGCGCGCTCAAGGGGCGGGGCCGTGTCGTCGAGCTTGTCGGTATCGGTACGCGGCTCGGCGCGCGCCGCCAGGGAGTGGCCACGGCCGTTGTGCGCCATCTGGTGGGCCTGGCGCGGGCCCACCGTGCTGAATTGATCTTCCTCACAGCAACGTCCCAATCATCGGGCGAGCGTCTCTACCATCGGCTCGGATTTCGAGTGGTCGGGGAGCAGCAGCGGTGGCGGTTTGTCTGAAGCTTGTCGTCCCGGCTGCTGCGGCGTACAATCTTCCCGCTGCCCCCTCCCAACCTGGAGCTTTTCATGAGTCAGTCGTCGCCAACGGCCGCCTTTTACGACCCTCTTTTTCTGAAGCATTACGAGTTCATGCATCCCGAGCGGCCCCAGCGGCTCGAAGCGATCCGCGAGTCACTCGAGAGCTTCGGCATGCTGAAGCAACTCACCTGGCCGGACTTCGAGCCGGCCTCCCAGCAGCAGGTCACCGCTGTGCACAGCCTCGATCACTACACGCGGGTGCGCCGGCTCTGCCAGCAGGGCGGCGGCCGCTTTGACGCTGACACGTACGCCAACGAGCACTCCTTCGATGCCGCCATCAAGGCCGCCGGCGCGGCCATTGCGGCGGTCGATGCGGTCCTCAGCAAGCGCTTTGCCCTGGCGGTCGCATTGGTGCGACCGCCAGGGCACCACGCGACATCCAACCACCCAATGGGCTTCTGTCTCTTCAACAATATCGCAATTGCCGCTCGCCACGCGGTTCAGGCCCACGGCCTGACGCGCGTCATGATCGTGGATTGGGACGTCCACCATGGCAACGGCACTCAGGATATTTTCTACCAGGACCCCCAGGTGCTCTTTCTCTCGACCCATCAGTACCCTTTCTATCCCGGGTCGGGCCACTGGCGCGAGACGGGAACTGGTGCGGGCGAGGGGCTGACGGTCAACGTCTCGCTCCCCGCCGGCACGGGCGATGCCGGCTACGCCCAGGTGTGGGCCGAAGTGCTCGCTCCAGTTCTCCGCCGCTTCGAGCCGCAACTCATCCTGGTCTCGGCCGGTTTCGATGCCCACTGGCGCGATCCACTGGCCGCGATGCGCCTGACGCTGGATGGTTACGCCCACCTTGCCGGCGAATTGCGCCAGCTCGCCGCCGAGGTCGAGGCCCCCGTGGCGGTGGTTCTGGAGGGAGGCTACGATCTCGACGCCGTTGCGCTCGGGATGCTCACAACGTTGCGGGCGTTGCAGGGGCAGCCACGCGTGATCGACCCCTTGGGCACCGGTCCGCAACGGCCCGACCCCGATTTAACCCCCCTGTTGACCCACCTGCGTGAGTTGCACCGGCTCAGCTAGAGCGCCAGTCAAGGAGTCAGACTTCCGAAGTCTCGGAAAACTGCGGAAGTCTCCGACCACGCGCCCCCGGTGACTCCTTGACCCGTGTTCCAGTCGTCGGCACCCGTCGAGAAGAGGAAACGCCGGCCAGGCGTCGTTCGGGCGGCCCCGCTATCGGCGCAAGATGGTATGCGCCTCCGGTACGTTCAAGTGCCTCGCAAACGAAACCGGCCACTCGGGCGCGTGCTTGTTTGTCCTTGGGTGCCAGTTGCCGCGCGTCCCGGTTGGCTGTCTAGAGATCGGAGGCCGTTTGGAGCGGGAGCGTTACCAATAGCAGCCCGCGCTCGTCTTCCAAACCAGCAGGCCTCAAGAATCCTTGCCCGGGTGACCTCGCTCATCGAGGCGGCTGAGGCCACTACGACAGACTTCAACGAAGCCTGTCCTGGAACCTGGCAGATATGTGGCATGTCTGATTCACAATCCTCGCCTGCGTCGCGGCCTTCTGGCTCCCCCGAGGTGTGGGGGCGACGTCGCTTCCTGGCGGCGGTCCTGAGTGGCGCCGCGACGCTGATCCTGCAAGCCTGTGGCCGCGAGAGACGGGTGATCCCACCTGATCCAACAGCCATCCCTGCGACAGCGACCGCCGCACCAGCGGCGCGCCAAAGCCAGTACATGCCTCTGGTTGCCAACCAACATCGAGCGGCCACCACTCGTACGCCCGTACCCACCGAGGCGCCCACCGCCGTGCCCGCCGAGCCTCCTCCTCCGGCAAGCACGACACCGGCCCCGACTGCAACGTCGCGACCACCGGCGACCCCATTTCCGCCCGGTCCGCCCAGCAAGTTGGGCGTCTTTCTCGGCTACCACCACCCCCAACTGTTCGACTTGCTGAGCACGGGCAATATTGCGCTTGTCAAAACGCTCGAATACAACGCCGACTTCGTGGCGAGCATCAAGCGGGTGTCTCCCAACACCGTCGTGATCGCCCGCTACACCCCCCTGGAACAGTTCAACCTGGCGGCTGCCGACCCTGCCGAGGCGGCCAGACGCTTTGCCGATCTGATCCTCCCCATCGCGACGGACCCCGTCCGGCAGGCCAACATCGATGCCTGGGAAGCCTACAACGAACCGGTGCCGGCCGGCCACGAGCAGATGGCACGGCTGGCAGCGTTTGAGGCCGAACGGACCCGCCTGCTTGCGGCGGCGGGCATCCGTTCCTGTATCGGCAACTTCGGGACCGGCCAACCCGCCCTGGAACAGTGGCCCGCTTTCTTCCCCGCCATCCAGGCCATCCAGGAGCACAATGGCTACTTAGGGCTGCACGAATACTCGGCGCCCTATCTCTGGTTTGGCACCGGGGCGTATCAGTTTCAGCCTGGCGTGGATGAGGGGGACGAGGGCTGGTTGACCCTGCGCTATCGCAAGGTCTACCGGCAGTATCTGCAGCCCGCCGGGTTGGAGGTGCCCCTCCTGATCACAGAGACCGGGATTGATGGCTCCGTCGCGAATCGGCCGGGACCCGCGGGGTCAGGATGGCGAGACTTTCGGGGGTTCTGGCAGAGCGAGGGGCGAGTCACCAGTTCGGCCGCCGGCTTCTACGTAGAGCAACTCACCTGGTACGACGCCGAGCTGGCGCAGGACCCCTATGTCAAAGGGGCGGCAATCTTTGCCTTGGCCGGCCCGCAAGGGTGGGAGTCGTTTGAGATGCTCGGTGAGTGCGCCAGAATTTTGCAGCAATATCTCGCCGTTCACCCGCGAGGCTGACGTGCGGGCGGAACGAGCGTGGAGACAGTGGCGGCCAGCCTCGTGGGGGGATGACCCTTGCACGATGATTCGCCATTGTCCCTCGTCGTCAGGTTTCAGGTTTGATGCATCGCCGGTTGAGCGATCAACAGGTAGACCACCAGTTCTGAAAGGCAGGCGCGCATGACCGACCGGCAACGCATCTCCTCTGGTTCTCCCTGGGAGTCCATCGTGGGGTACTCCCGGGCAGTACGGGTGGGCAACCAGATCTTTGTCGCCGGGACGACGGCAAGCGACGAGACGGGCGCGGTGATCGGCGCCGGAGACATGGCGGCGCAGGCGCGCTACGTTTTCCAGAAGATCGAGCGGGCGCTGCATGAGGCCGGGGCGACGTTGGCAGACGTGGTGCGAACGCGGCTGTTTATCACCGACTATCGCCTCTGGGAGGAGGCCGCGCGAGTGCACGGCGAGCTCTTCAGCGAGATTCGGCCCGCGGCCACGATGGTGCAGGTTGTGGCGCTACAGGATGTTCAGATGTTGATTGAGATCGAGGTCGACGCCATCGTCGGCGTGGACAGTGAGACCGCCGGAACATGACCTGGGTCTTCATCCTACCCAGGCCTCGCTGCACACGAGTTCCAGGGCGTGGGGTCCCTCAAGCATCTCGAGAAACACCTGCGCCACGTGCGGATCGAAGTGAGTTCCAGCCAGCGAGTGGATGTGCTCCCGCACCCGCTCTTCGGACCAGGCAGGCCGGTAGGGACGGTCGGAGCGGAGAGCATCCCAGACATCCACGACGGCAAATATGCGCGCCGCGAGCGGAATCTCCTCACCCTTCAGCCCGCGCGGGTAGCCGCTCCCGTCCCACTTTTCATGGTGGCAGTGGGGGATGTCCAGCGCCGGGCGCAAGAAGGCGATCGGCGACAGCAATTCGTAGGCGGAAACCGGGTGGCGGCGCATGATCTCCCATTCCGTGTCGGTGAGCGGACCAAGCTTGAGCAGGATCGCGTCGGGGACCCCCATCTTGCCGATATCGTGCAGCAAGGCCCCCCGGCGGACGTGGACCAGGTGGACCTCACTCATCCCCATCGCCCGCGCCAGCCGCACGGTCATCTCGGTAACGCGCTGCGTGTGGCCCTCAGTCTCTGCGTCGCGCAGGTCGAGGGCTCGCGACCAGCCTTCGAGTGTGGTGTCGTACGCCAGGGCCAAATCGGCGTTGGAGCGCTGCAGATCATCCAGGAGCATGTCGTTGTCGATCGCGAGAGCCGCCTGGTTGGCAAGAGCTTCCAGAAACTCGAGCCATTCCGTGTCGGGATCGAGCGGGGCCCGGTGGAAGATCTCCAGCACACCCTTCACCTGCCCTTTCACAACCAGCGGCACGCCATAGTAGGTGATGAAGTTCTCGCTGGCCAGGGACGGGGCGTATTGGAAGTCGCGCGTGGCAGCGGGTAGATTGGGGATGTTGACGATGCGGCGATCGCGGGCCACGCGCCCGGCGTAGCCCTCCCCCAGCCGAAGCCGGGTGCATTGCGGCGGGCGCGAGTGGAAGCCGAGACCGGCGGCGAGTTCGAGCGTTTGGGTCTTCGGATTGAGTAGCAGGACATCGGTGGCGTCCACGCTCAGTTGCGTCATGACCTGATCGAGGATCACGTTGAGAGTACCACACAGCTCGAGGCTGGTGGTGATCGCCATATCAATAGTGCGCAAGGCTCGCAGCTGTCTGGAGTGCCGGTCCGCCTGGGCTGCGAGACGGGCGTAGGTGATAGCCTGCGTGGCCTGATGAGCCAGCCGCGTGAGGAGGGTCAGTTCGCCGTCACTGAAGGCCCGGGACTCGCCGAAGGTGTAGAGATCGAGTGTACCGATCAGGTCGTTCTCACGGATCAGGCGCGCGACGACGATCGTCCGGATAGGATCATGGACATGGAGTTGGGAGTTTCCTTGGCGGGGCGCCACCAGCGCACTCGGGCCGATCGTGAGTGATCCCAGGCCGCGAGTGTCCTCTTCGTCGAGGGTGCGGGGCAGCGCCTGGGCGAATTCCAGGTATTCCGGTGGTAAGCCGAAGGTGGCGGCGAGGGAGAGCATCCCACGTTGCCGGTCGTAGAGGCTCACGCTGGCGGCGGGGACCTTCAACTCGCGGGCGGTTTCTTCGCACACCATGTTCAGCACGGTGTCGAGTTCACGTTGAGCATTCAGGCGAGCGGCAAAGCGCGCAAGCGCCGTGGCGCCGGCCGCCTCGCGGCGGGCCTCTCCTTCGGCCCGATGGCGCGCGGTGAGTTCGGCCTGAAGCCGCTCGTTGAGCGCTTTGAGTTCTTTTTCCTGGCAGACTGACTGCTCGTGGAGGGCTGCCATCCTGGCGAGGTGACGGTCGTGAGCATCGATGATGGTGCCGCTCAGGACGCCGACCGCGGCAAAGATTCCGGTACGAATGATCCAGCTGATGGGAGGTTGCGCGATCCCGGCCCGAACATCCAGTGGCATGAGCGGCCCGCAGAGGAGTCCGGCCGCCACGCCAATCAGGAACCCGCCCCAGGATCGGAAGACGAAGGCGGCGATGAGAATTGGGATGTAGAACAGGTCTGGAAAGACGGTCTGGCTCCCCCCGGCGGCATAAGTCGCCCAGGTGGCAATGATCAGACCGAGAGGAATGCCCCCACTGCTCCAGTGCCGAGACCGGAGATGAGCCAGCAACCTCTTCCCTTTTACCTTCGCCGTCATTGTGATGTTCGTTGTCGGTGCGCCGAAGGTCAACTGAATGCTCCCAACCAACGGGATGGAGATCGTTAACTCCCCTTCCGGCCGTTGCCGTTCCCGTTTCTTGCCTGGGTTAACTGCTTCGCAAAGTCCGTCAGGCATGTGGCCCGGATTGTGAGAATAATGGCTTGCTCCTCCGCCGGCAGGCAAAACGCCTCGCCGTTGTAGCCAGCGGCGAGCGCCAGCGCCGGATCCGTCAGGAGCAAGCGACAGAACGTTTGATTCACGACGGCCGCGCTGATGAGCCGGCTCAATTCCCCGCTGTTTCGTTGGGTACCCTGGGGGTGGTGCGAGGGTCTGTTCATAGCTAATTCCGCGTTCGCTCTCGGGATGAAGCCCACCTGAAGCCGGTCTCAGGCCGCCAGCATTTCCCAGGCGCGACGGAGCACAGGTTGGCGGCGGAGTCGCGCGCGTAGGCGCCAGAGCCGGACCTCGAGGGTCGAGGCCGGGATCTGGTGCTCGGCGGCCAGCTCGCGAGAGGTGCGCCCGGCGAGATAGTGCCTGCACTCGCGGCATGGTCGCCCCTCCATCGTCGGCATCGGCTCCCGCCAGCGCAGCCAGCCTCAAGATGCAGCATGATTTATTGATCCAGTACCCGTAGTTGGGTCGAATCCTGCAAAAGAGTGGTGGGGTCTGGATTTCCTGGGCGTGATGAGCGCCAAATAACCTCGCCGGTAATGAGATAAGTTCCCGGGCGATCCACTCCAAAACTCAAGTAGTGGGTGCAAACTATCTCTTTGTACTCACAAGAAGACCCCTCTTTCTCCGTGGCCCGAAACTCGAACCCGCGTTGCCCCTCACCAAAGAAGGTTTTGCCGAGTTGTATTTCTGGACAGGCGTAGGGGACGGTCAACCGCGCCACCAGGGTTGTTGTCGCAAAGGGTGCTGTGAACCAGATTGTATTGGGACAAACGGCTATATCCCCCACGTCGGGATTACACTGACTGATGATTGGGAACCAGACTGTGTAAGTTCCAGTCTCCGTTTGCGGCCAGGCCGACTGGCCGTTTGTGCTGGGTATCGCGCCCAGGGCAGGTGGGAGGATCAGTCCCATCGTCACGGCCAGTATCCACAGTAAGCTTATCAAGGTAGCCCGTTTGTGTCTGGTTCCATGTAAAACGCCTCGCCGTTGTAGCCGTTTGCCAGCGAGAGCCGGATTCGTCAGCAGCAAGTGACGGAAGGTTTGGTTCACCACGGCTGTGGTGACGAGCCGGCTCAATTCTCCCGATAGTTGGTGAAGTGACGTACTATCAGGGTACCTTGAAGTGATGTTCATCAGAGGCGCCGTGAATGCTCCTCCAGTGCGGTTCCACATGAGACAGCCTTCAAGCCGCAAGCATCTCCCAGGCGTGCCGAAGTGCCGGTTGGCGGCGGAGTCGCGCGCGTAGGCGCCAGAGCCGGACCTCGAGGGTCGAGGCCGGTATCTGGTGCTCGGCGGCCAGCTCGCGAGAGGTGCGCCCGGCGAGATAGTGCCCGATCAAGAGTTGACGTTGTTCCGGGGCCAACCCCGCCAACCCCGCCCGCACTTGCTCAGCCAGCCACCGATCGAACAAGCGGGCCTCGACCGTGGTCGCCGGTTCAGTCGCCGCCGGGGCGACGGGTGTTTCGGTGGCCTCCACCTCGGCGCGCGTCCGCAACACGGTGAATGGGACTTCAGTGGCACGCCGTAAACGCTGCTCATATCGCAGAAGGTTCAGAGCCACCACGGAGATATACCGGCTCAAGTTCCCCTGCTTGTAACAAAACCGCCGGGACCGGATTCGCGTCACGGCCGCAATGAAGGCATCGTGCGTAAGCCCCTCGGCATCGACGTTCGGTGCGCCAGCGCGGCTGAGCGCGGACCGCACCGTAGGGGCATCGCGCTGGTACCAGGCGGCCCAGGCATTCTTCATCCGTTGGGGCTCATCACTCTGCAAATCTTCAACCAGCCCTGCATCTGCCATACTCATGGATTTCCTTGGGGTCATAGTGTCGCCGGAGCATCGTGGTACTTCTCTTGCGAAGATTGCGGCCGCCCGCCCATCGTGCCCAGCAGCCAGAAAGCACCACTGGCGATGAGGACGTCGCCGAGGCTGAAGGCTACCCGGTAGGGGAACCAGGTGGGAAGGAGGAAATGGTCCGACAGCCACCACAAGTGCGTGGCTGTGATGGGGAGGACGATATCTTTCCCCGTCCCCAGCCGGTCACCAATCGTCCAGGCGCCGGACGGCGCGTTCGGGACCAGCCGGGCCACGGTTTCTGGACTGATCGGCATCAGCCCACCGTTGAGAGAGATGACCAGCAGATTCAGCGCCAGCCCGAGTCCCAGGGCCCGGAAGCCTGGCTGGTTGCGGTTCATCCAGGCGAAGAGCAGCAGCAGCACCTGCGAACTGACCAGGGCTGCTGCTGCCAGCTCATCTGCAATCACCGGCCGCGAACCAGCCAGGCGAAAGACAAGCAGCTGGGGAAGGAACGCGACCGGCACCAGCCAGGCCAGGCGGAGGCTCGGGGGCTGGAGCCGTCGCCCCCCAAGCCACGCCCGACCTGCACTCGCCGCCAGACCGGCGATGATGGCTACAAGCAGGATCATGCTCATCCGCCGGGGCCGCCACCAGCCTCAGGGGCCCCAGCTCCGAGCACAAAGAGACTGAGGGTCACTACGGCCAAAATCAGCCGAACATACCGGGGGTCTAGTTGCCCCACAACGAGACCCAGATCGCGAAGATTGCGTTTCATAAGCCACCTCTCCTTTGTGGATGGTGAGTTTGGAGTGCCGCCAACTGTCCCCATGATCGCAGGGGGTAGGCTCCAAAGGTGGCTCCAAAACAGGTGCGAACCGGTGCTGAAACAGAAAGACGCCGACCTTGATGGGCCGGCGCCGGGGGAGAAAGATCGGTTGAGGGGAATCAGTGCATGAGTATTGTGTAGAGTTCCTCGGTTTGAGGCGACGGTGGGGCGCCGACCTCGTCCCGCAGGGCCTGCCTGCAGCGCTCGAACTGGCGGGCAACGGCCGCCCGGTCTCCCATGGCCGCGTAGGCCCGCATGGCCAGGCGATGGGCTTCCTCCAGGCACGGATCTTCGGTCAGGATGCGCCGGCAGTAGTCAAGGGCGGCCCTGGATTCACCCGCCTCCAGGTGGAGCCTGGCCGCCTTCAAGATGGCGTCTTCGTGAGCCTGCCGCAGCCGTTCACGCTCTGGCCAGACCCAGGTGCCGTCCGCCTGCGGCAGGTAGGCTCCCTTGTAGAGCCGGATCGCCGCCTGGTAGGCTGCCAATCGTTCGCGCGGGTCCCTGGCAGCCGCCGCTTGCGCGAGCCGGCGCGTAAAGGTTTCGACGTCGTATTCGTAGTCGAGCGCCTGGTTAAAGCGGTAGCGCTCGCCTTCGAACAGGATGACGTCCTGCTCAAGAGCGTGGCGCAGGCGGTAGATCGTGTTCTTGAACTTCAGCCTCAGTTGGGCCGGTGAGGCATCGGGCCAGAAGATAGCGCCAACCGCTTCCTTCGTCAGGCCGTCGGGGTGGCCGAGCAGGCAGAAGAAAAGGTCGCACGCTCCCTGGGCCTGCCAGTCGGTGCCGGTAACGGCCCGCCCGTCAACCAGCACCCTCGCCCTGCCGAGGGCCTGGATGGTCAGCTTGGGCGGTACAAAGGAGACCGTCACAACCTTCCGGCGCAGCCGCCGGCGCAAACTCGGAATCGACTGTTCGAACTGGGTGACATGTCCGAGCAACCGGTTCGCCTGAAGACCAACCGCCGGGTCACCCTGAGCCGCCTCGAGCAGTTCCCTGGCCTCCCGGCCGGCGACCACGAGGATGTGGTGGCTCTCCAACGCGGAGGCGAGTTGGAAGGCCCGCCCCAGGTGGTCTAGCGCCGCCCTCTCCTCCCCTGACGCCTGGCAGGCAACGGCCAGGGAGAGGTAAGCACGGGCGGCTTCAACCTGCTGGCCACCTCTGTCGAAGTGCTGGGAGGCCTCCGCCAGGTGAGCGACCGCCGCCCGAGCCTGGCCCTGGCCCAGGGCCAGCCGTCCCACCCCCAGTTGGTGCAGCGCCCGCTCAACCCGCGAACCGCTGGCCTCGGCCAGGCGCGCGGCGGACTCGAGCAGGTCGTGGGCACCTGCCTGATCACCTTTCAGCCGCGCAATGGCGGCCTCGGCCAGATCCAGGTAGAACAGCACGAACCGATCGTCGATCCGCCGGGCCGTTTCGCGCGCCTGGCGATAGGCCATCAGGGCGGATTCGAAGGCATCGAGATCGATGTAGAGATCGCCGATGCTGGCCAGGATAAACGCTTCCAGACGTCCATACCCGCTCTGGCGCGCACACTCCAGCCCTTCTTCCAGGAACGCCCCGGCCTGTTCGTAGTTTCCCTCCATATGGTGGAGAACCGCCAGATTGTTAAGCAGGTTGGCCTGCCAGGCCAGGTTCCTCTCGGCGCGCCAATGGCGGAGCGCTTTCTGGTAGGCCGCCTCGGCTGACGGGTAGTCACCGGCGGCTCGATAGGCCATCCCAAGCTCCATCAGGAGCATCGCGGCATTTTGCGCCTCGCCCAGCGTGTTATAGGCGGCCAGTGAGCGCGTCAACCAGTCAATGGCCTCGCTCAACTGCCCGAGTTGGTAGAGACTCATCCCTCTGGCGCGCAGTGCTTCGGCGTGGACGGCCCGCAGGCGCTCGTCGTGCTCCGTCAGCGCCAGAACCTCGTTGGCATCGGCGAGGGAGGCCTGATAATTGGCCAGGAAGCGGTGGGCGACGGTGCGCCGCACCAGCGCGCGGGCCAGGGCAGGCGTGTG
>DOUV01000113.1 GCA_003520455.1 Chloroflexota bacterium
GGCGTCCCGCCGCTCATGGAACCGCTGCTCCGCTCCCGCCTGCTTGCGGCGGGCGAGTCCGAGCCACTCGACGAGCCGCTGACGGCGCGCGAGACCGAGGTGCTCCAGTTGCTGGCGCAGGGGCTGGCCAACAAACAGATCGCCGCCGCGCTCCAGATCAGCGAGCACACCGTCAAATTCCACGTCTCCTCGATCTACGCCAAGCTCGGCGTCACGAACCGCACCGAAGCCGTCGGCCTCGGCGTCCGCCGCGGTCTGGTAGTCTTGTAGGACACCATGCGCGGCCGGCATTGACCAATCCCGGCAAGCCTGCGATACTAGGGCACCGATTGTAACCGGTCAACCCGTTGAGGTCTTGATCCGCCGACGGCCGTTTTCCGACAGGAGCCTGGGCGGTGATCGCAGGAACAGCCCAGGCCCTCGCTGCGCCGCTGGCGCTGTTTGGCGCTCCCGCCTCCGGATGCCGCCCGGCTCCCGGAACACCGCCCGCCGCAACGAGAAACGCCATGGCAACAAACACGCTCTCCAGTGCCCAGACCCAGACCATCCCCGATGAGTTCCAGGCCACCCAGGTCATAACGATCGCCGGCGCGCACTTCGTCCACGACACCTTCTCCGCCTTCGCCGCCCCCTTGCTGCCGGTGATCATCGAGAAACTCTCCCTCTCGCTGACAGCCGCCGGGGCGCTAGTGGTCTTCCTCCAGGCTCCGGTCCTGCTCAGCCCCTTCATCGGCCACCTGGCCGACCGGGTCAGCTTGCGCTACTTCGTCGTCTTCGCACCGGCCGTGACCGCTGTACTGATGAGTCTCATCGGCCTCGCCCCGAGTTACCCGGCGCTCGCGGCGCTTCTCTTCGTGACCGGCCTCAGTGTGGCCTGCTTCCATGCGCCAGCGCCGGCGATGATCGGCCGTCTGTCGGGGACACGGCTCGGCACCGGCATGAGCATCTTCATGGCGGCCGGTGAGTTGGGGCGAACCGCCGGTCCGCTTCTGGTCGTCACTGCCCTCGCGCTCTGGTCGTTGGAGGGGACGCCCCGCCTGATGGTCCTCGGTGTCGCAACCTCAGCCGTACTCTTCTGGCGGCTGCGCGGCCTCTCGGGCTGGACCGAAACCGCCGCCCGCAGCCCGTTCCGCCAGCTCGTGCCCACGCTGAAACGCGTCTTTCTGCCGATCCTCCTCATCCTGGCCGGGCGCGCCTTCTTGGAGGCTGCCCTCACCACCTATCTGCCCACATTCTTGACCGGCCGCGGCGCGACTCTCTGGCTGGCCGGCAGCGCGCTCTCGATCCTGGAGTTGGCCGGGGTGATCGGCGCCCTCACGGCGGGGACTCTCAGCGATCATCTCGGGCGCCGCCAGGTCCTGCTCGTCTCGCTCGGCCTGGCACCGCTGCTCCTCTGGGCCTTCGTGCAGGCCCACGACTGGCTTATCTTCCCATTGTTGGTCGCGCTCGGATTGGCCACGCTCTCGACAACACCGGTCCTCCTCGCGGTCGTCCAGGAACACTTGCCCACCAACCGCGCGGCGGCGAACGGGGTCTTCATGGCGATGGCCTTTTCAACTCGCACCATCGCCGTCCTGGCAATTGGCTTCATCGGGGACACCGCGGGCCTGCCGGCGGCCTTTCTGTTGGGCGCCATCGCCGCCTTTGCAATCGTCCCCGTCATCCTGTGGCTCCCGAGCCGTACAACCGGATAACGCCACGAGTGCGTGCCTTCACATGAGCGGCGCTCGACTGATAGTCGTCCTGCACCTTGCTGCCGGAAGAACACGTCCGGAAACGGGTGCCCGGCCCGTCTCGCCCACCCGGCTCGCGGCGGAGCGCCTGGCGGTGGCTATCAGCGTCGCGGTCGAGACCCCGACGATGCGAGCGCGAGCGGCGGCGTGATCCCGCAGATCAGCCCGGCCGGGATGCAGGCAGCAACGCAGCACATTGACACTCGGGGAAGAGTTGACAAGGCACGCCGATGGTGTTAGATCCTCCGTCGTCGCGTGCGAGACCTGGGAGAACACGGAATCGTGCACTGAGCCCGATTCTCGCGCGAGGAGCCACCACCCCACGCGCAGTGCTCTCCCCCCTGGCTGGCTGTTTCACCCTGAACGAAAGGAGCCCCACTGATGAAAGCGATTCGTGTCCACAGCTTTGGCGGCCCGGAAGTCCTGAGCTATGAGGACGTGCCGGTGCCCGAACCCGGCGCCGGCGAAGCCCGGGTGAAGATCGAGGCGGCCGGCGTGAACTTTATCGACGTCTACCACCGCACCGGGCAGTACAAGGGCCAGCCGCCCATCACGCCCGGCGTCGAAGCGGCCGGCGTGGTCGATGCCGTCGGCCCTGGCGTATCAGACTTCCAGCCGGGCGACCGCGTCGCCTACACCCTGCAGCAGGGCTCCTACGCCGACTACGCGGTCGTCCCGACCGCCAGGCTCGTGCCGCTCCCGGACACCATCGACGCCCGGCGGGCGGCGGCAGTGTTGCTCCAGGGGATGACGGCCCACTATCTCAGCCACGACACCTACCCGCTCCACCCCGGCGACACGGCGCTGGTCCACGCGGCGGCGGGCGGCGTTGGCTTGTTACTGGACCAACTCGCGAAGCGGCGGGGCGCCCGGGTCATCGGCACCGTCTCGACCGAGGAGAAGGCGCGCCTGGCCCGCGGGGCCGGTGCGGATGAGGTGATCCTCTACACCCAGGCCGACTTCGAAGAAGAGACCAGGCACCTCACTGGCGGCAAGGGTGTCAATGTCGTCTACGACTCGGTCGGCAGAACGACCTTCGACCAGGGTCTCAACTCCCTGCGGCCTCGCGGCTACATGGTCCTCTACGGCCAATCCAGCGGGGCCGTACCGCCCCTCGATCCGCAGATCCTCAACGCCAAAGGCTCGCTCTTCCTGACCCGGCCGAGCCTGGGGCACTACGTCGCCGAGCGCACGGAGCTGCTGCAACGAGCCGGTGACCTCTTCGCCTTGATGGAGGCCGGTGAGCTCAGCGTGCGGATCGATCGGACCTACCCGCTTGCGGAGGCGGCGGAGGCTCATCGCGCCCTGGAAGCCCGTGAGACGAAGGGGAAGGTCTTGTTGATTCCGTGACCCACATTTCCCCGCGCGCTCACTCGGGAGGTCGCGTGACGGCGGCGGGGAGAACGTGCCGGCCGCCCGTCACAATCGAGAGACCTTCTGCGTGACAGGCGGTTCGAGGTGAGACGGGTCTGACCGCCAGCGGATTGGCAGGGTCGAGCGCGGATGGCAGTCGGCACCCTGCGTCCCAGGCGTCGTTTGGACGCGTTCCTTCATTCACTCTTCGATACCTGCCATCCGTGGCACCTACTTGAGATCCGAACCGTACGCCGGAAGGCCTCCAATCAGCACCGAGCCGACCAGGCCAGGTATCGGGATGGCGTATCTCACTTTTGGCGTAGATCGACAGGAACGCGGAGGGCGTTCCTGCCCGGCAGTGACGCCCATGAACATGGGCGTCACTGCCCAAATCGCTGGTGTGGCCCGGCGAGCCCCGCCGGTAGGTGCGCAGCCGGCTCGCTATGCCAGGTCGGCGGCAGGAATACCTTGCCAGGTGTGAGCAACTGACCGGGATGAGGGCCAGGCTCGAAGCCTCCATCGGCCCGCAGCGAGCCGCCGTCGCGGCACCGGCCGCGTGGACGCACGCCTGGCTGGCCGTGACAGCGGGCGTCTAGTTGCGGTGCACCTCGCCTCATCC
>DOUV01000424.1 GCA_003520455.1 Chloroflexota bacterium
CGGCAGGTGCGCGCCTCGATCACTCCCGTCGGCACGCGCTGTGGGCCAGCACGATCCCCACCAGACTTCGGAAGTCTGACGCCTTGACCGGCGCTGCTAGGCTTTGCCGCCCGCCTGGGCCACTGCCGGCCGCCGCTGCGCCGCCAGGGTTTCCAGATAGAAGTCCACCACCTGCCGAGAGACGATCGACCAATCATAGCGGGGCGCCGTCACGCGACCGGCCGCACCGTAGGCGGCCCGGCGCGCGGGCATCCGCAGCAGGTGGATCATCGCCTGAGCCAGGGCCTCCTCACTCTCAGGCGGCACCAGCTCGCCCTGAACCCCGTGCTGGAGCACCCCACGGTACCCGGCGATGTCACTGGCGACGATCGGAACGCCACTCGCCATAGCCTCCAGCAACACGATGCCAAAGCTCTCGTACCCGGTGCTGGGCGCGCAAAAGACATGGGCCGTCCGGTACCAGCGCGGCAACTCCTCGGCGCTCACATAGCCGATAAACTTCACATCGTGGAGCTTGAAATGGCGGACGTAGCGCACAAAGGGAGCTTTGTCCTCTTTGCTGTAGGCCCCCACGACCAATAACCGCGCCTCCGGAACAGCCGCTTTGATCGTCCGAAAGGCGCGAAGCAGGTAGCGAAAGCCTTTGCGCTTCTCCAACCGCCCGACAAAGAGGATGTTCAGCTTGCCATCGCCCGTGAAGCGCTCAATCGGGCACACTCCCTCACGCCCGAAACGCTCGACATCGATACCATTGGGGATCACGCGATATTCGCCGGGGAAATACGAGGCCATGTAATCGCGCGCCGCCTGCGAGACAGCGATGCGCCCGTGGAGCTTGGCGATGAAATGGCGAAAAAGCGGCCATCCGAATTCATAGCTGGGGTTGATGGTCTCGCGGTAGGCGTGAAAGGTGCCGATATTGACCGAGCGCGACTCACGCAGCACGGCCAGGGAGAGCGCCGGAATCGTTGGCTCGTGGACGTGGATAATATCAAAGAACTCGCGCTGGAAAATACGGCGGACCCGCAAGACCAGCCGAGGTGAGAGGCTGATCCGTGCAATCGAGCCGCTGAAGGGAAATGGGACGATGGTGGCGCCCACCTTGATGATATGATCATCGAGATCTTCCTCATCGCTGGAGGAGGGCGCGATGATTTTCACACTGTGGCCCATACGGCGCAGATGCCGGTCGAGATCCGAAATGTGCTCGGTCACCCCACCTGGGTAGGGGTAGTCGTAGGGGGAAACGAGCGCGACCCGCAGCGCCTCACTCATAATCGCACGTACATCTCATTCAGGTGTCTCCCAACGGCGCCAGAGGGGCACGCTCATCACCCACTGCTCTGGCCAGGCGCGGATGAAGCTCTCCAGCTCGCGCATCAGGCGCTCAGTTCCGACACGAACATCTTCCGCAAAGTTTCCGGTCGCAATCACGTGAAACGGTGGCTGTCCTCTGGCGTAGAAGCGGTTGTTGGGGAGCCGGCGGCAGAATGCCACCATGACCGGCGCGCCGGTGCGCAGCGCCAACTGGACCGCACCGTCCGCGACCCGCGTCTCGTCACCGAAAAAGGGCAGCCAGATGCCACTCTGGCTAATATCCCGGTCACCCACCAATCCAACAATCGTGTTGCGACGCAGCGCCCGAAAGAGTCCGATCAAGGGTCTATCAATCGGGATGATCTGGATCCCCTTGCTCGCGCGGAGCCGCGTCATGAGCTCGAAGACCGCCTCGGGCCGGATATGCTCGACCACGATGGTGGTCGGATAGCCGCGTATAGCAAGAACCTGACCGACCACTTCTGGGGCGCCGAAATGGGCCGTGACGATAATCAGTCCTTTCCCACCCGCCAGCGCCTGATCGACGTACTCGATGCCCTGCACGGTGACGTGCCGCTCGAGGTCTTCCGCCTGGAGTTGCCCGAGGCGAAACTGATCGAAATAATTGCGGATCAGGCAGCGAAAGACCTGGCGGGCCTTGGCCTCGACTTCAATCTGCAGAGCCTCTACGCCAAGAACATGGCGCTGGTTGCTCATGACAGCAGCCCGGGCGCTCAAATTGAAGCCAAATATCAAGTCGCCTACACGATCGCAAAGCCGGTAACCGAGCGCGGGCGGGATATACGGTACCAGCCACGCTGCAAGACGGTAAAACGGGAGGATGAGCATGCTGTTCCGATCTGACCGCAAGCTGGTGAGCCGATTCTAACGGTTGCGGCCGGTCCGGTCAATTCAACTCGCCCTTCTCGGACCGGGAGTGCGGGGTGGGGGAAGGCCATGCCCTTGCCCACTCCGCATAGCGGACTCCAATCGGAGCGCTTCAACTTTGCGAGGCCAACGCCGATCGCGGCGCGCTCCTCAGAGCGCGCCGCGATTGGCTGCGAAAGAAGCCCTGTTTCAGGCGGGCAGGGTCAGGCTGTTCCCGCCACAGATAAAGGCCTCAACCTGTTCGAGCGCCTCGGCGTCGGTCAATTGGATCGGCGGCGACTTCATGAAGTAGGCCGCCGGCGCCACCAGCGTGCCGCGGAGCCCGCGGTCGAGCCCCAGCCTGGCGCAGCGCACTGCGTCGATGACCACCCCCGCAGAGTTGGGACTGTCCCACACCTCGAGCTTCAGTTCAAGGTT
>DOUV01000427.1:0-442 GCA_003520455.1 Chloroflexota bacterium
CGTCGCACCAATCGCGGGGGCGCCGGCATTGCCTGTCCCGGTACTGCCCGACCCCGGTAAGGCCGTTCGCCGGCGCTACGCGGCGCTTCTTCCGCGGCCGGAACGGCCAGGCGACGCCGAGCCGTTCATCGTCATCCTCGACCGGTACGGCGCGCCGGCCCACGCCGCCCGCGGCGCACTCGACCGGGAGGAGATCGCGGACGAGATCCTGAACTGGGTGCAGGGCCTCCAACACGAATGCCCGGAGTGAGGCGTCCCTGAGTGGCCCGTGTGGTCATAACGGAGAGCAGCTCGGGTGCTGCCCGAGCTGCCGGTGGAACGCGAGAGAGCAGACACGCCGGCGAGCGATTCAACGATCGCTCGCCGGCGTGCTCGTTGCTCCTGATCGGTGGTCCGCGCCTAATCGAGGGTGCCGAAGCTATCCCAGGCGAGGTTATCCCAG
>DOUV01000427.1:605-4808 GCA_003520455.1 Chloroflexota bacterium
CCAGGCGAGGTTATCCCAGGCGATACCGGCAAGGTTCGGATCGTTCCAGGAGAGTGGCTGGCCATAGAGAATTGGGTAGAGCGCGCGGGCCAGACCGTCCGCCGGGCGCAGTCCCTGGTTGGCGACACCGAGAGGAGGACTGTTTACGGCCGCATAGGCATCGACGAGACCGGCCCCGCCCGCCGCCGGGTTGGTCGGGGGTGACTGGCTGTCCTGACCGTAGACCTGCGTCGTGCCGATCAGAATCGCCTTCACTTGATCCGGGCTGAGCGCCGGCCGGTGCTCGAGCATGAGCGCGACGACCCCGGAGACGATCGCGGTCGACATCGACGTTCCGGTGAGTCGGAAATAGTCCGCGCCGCTCTTCGCGACAACCACCCGGTCGGGCAACAGCGTGTCGAGATAGCTCCCGGGGACCCGGAGGGAGACGATCCGCCGCCCAGGTGCGATAATGTCAGGCTTGGAGCGCGACTCGTCGGGCGGCGTCCCCCACGCCGAGAACCAGGCGAGTTCGTCGTCGGTGACCGGCAGCGTGCCGTGATCGTCGGTCGCTCCGGCGGTGATCGCGAACGGGTCGATGCCGGGGGTCTCGACGCTCCCCTCGTTCGGGCCTCCATTGCCGGCCGCGACGACGACGACCACACCGCGTTTCCAGGCGATCTCGATCGCCGCGGTGAGGGGGTCGAGCCGGTATGAGCGGCGGGCCGGCGCGCCAAATGACAGGTTGATGATCCGAATGTTGTACTGCGCGCGGTGGGCGAGCACCCATTCAATCCCACGCACGACGGACGAGACGCGGCCGAACCCCTGCTGGTTGAGGACGCGCACGTCGACCACGTTCGCACCGGGCGCGATCCCAACGTACTCTACTTGATCTGCGTCGCCCGACCACGCCGGCTGCGCTTGCCGCTTCGACAGATCGGAGCGGGTGCCGTTGCCGGCAATGACGCCGGCGATGTGCGTGCCGTGACCGCCACGGTCGGGGACGCCGCCCCGATCACCGGCGAAATTCACCGCCGCGACCAGCCGGTTGGTTGGTAACGTCAGATCGTCGTGAGGGGCGATGCCGGAATCGAGCACCGCGACGGTGATGTTTTTGCCGGTTGGGCCCTCCAACCAGACTTTGTCGGCCCGGACGACCCGCGGGTACGGTGCCGAGAGGATTCCCGGTGGCCGGGTGACATTCGGATCGTCATTGCCCCCCCGGGGCTGAATCGTCGAGTCCTCGTGAATGAAGGCCACGAAGGAACTGCGGCTGAGGGCGTTGATTCCTTTGGCGTTGGCGAACCCGGCCGCACCGTTGATCAATGGCAACGCGCCGACCGGCCGGCCATCCTTCTTCAACTTGACCAACAGGTCGAGCGCTGCCTGAGCGCGTTGCTCGTTGGCGCCGGCCGCAAAGGGCGCCATCGAAGGTACCATCTCGACGATGATCGGCAACTTCTTGTCGGGGTCCGCCGCCATCTTCGCTTGTAACGCCGGGTCGATCTTGTCGCTCGATGCGTCAACCTGGCGGGGGGAGATGAGAAGTTGGGGAATAAGGAGTGCTATTACCAGTAGGAGAGTCAGTCCGGGTCGAATACTGCGCTTCCCCGCCATCCATGGCCTCCATCGTCACAGATTACCTTCTGCGTCTTATGAGTCGCCGGATGACTCTGCGCTACTCCGCGGTAAAGTGAAGCAGAACGTGCTACCGAGCCTCGGGCCTTCAGAGTCAGCCCATATCCGGCCATTGTGAGCGGCGATGATCTGACGGCAGATGTACAGACCAAGGCCGGAGCCCTCGAGGTGGCGCATTCCTTTCGCTCGATAGAAGCGCTCGAAGATACGCGGTGCATCACCTGGGGCCAGTCCAATGCCTTCATCGCGGACACATACGGTGGCCTGCCCCTCGTCAGCCTTGATGACGATCTCGACTGTCCCGCCGTCCGGCGAGTACTTGACGGCATTCGTCACCAGGTTGCGAAGCACCTGCTCCACGCGCCGCTCGTCCCAGATTCCTTCCAGGCGCTCTGGAGCGGTCAGGATCAAGCGGTGACGGTCCGTTGTCGTCTGGACGCCCTCAAGCACGGTCCGCGCAAGCTCAACAAGGTCGGTCGGTCCAGGTTGGAGCTCGAGCCGGCCGGCTTCAATGCGGGAGAAGTCCAGTAACAAGTCGATCAAGGCCGTAAGACGGTCACATTGATGCTCCAATCCGGCAAACCCCCCGGAGAGCCGGTCGAGATCGATGCTCCCGGTTGCGACCTGCCGCCTGAGGAGCTGGATTTGCCCTTTGATGACGGTCACCGGGTTCTTGAGATCGTGGGAAGCGATCGAGAGCACTTCTTCTTTCAACCGTTCGACATCGCGGCGGCCGGTCACGTCACGGAACACAATGAGACCGCCGACGAGCGTGCCGTCGGGGTCGCGGAGCGGCGCGCAACTGAAGCTCAACACCTGCCGTCCCTGGCCATGGACCGTGACTTCGACATCGTGCAGCGCCTCACCACGTCGAAGGGCGTCAATCACCGGCTCGAGCGCTTCCGCGACCACCCGGGCACCGAGTGGCCATTGTCCCCATTGCTCGCGGTCGAGGGGTTGGCCGAGCACGACACTCGTCTCGTCGGCACATAGCAACTTTCGCGCCGTCCGGTTGAGTCGAACAATCCTCCCGCCGGCGTCGATGATGAGCAATGCATCGGTCATGCTCTCGAGGACCGCTTCCAGCTCCGAAACTCGTCGCTGGAGCTGCACATCGAGACGTTGCGTTACTCGCAAGTTCTGGATCGCGATCGCAACCATGCTCCCAACTGTCTGCAGCAGCAGCAGGTCGTCCTCGTCGTAGGCTTCCGGCTGATAACTCTGAGTCGACAGAACGCCAATGACCTGCTCCCCGGCCAGAAGCGGAACAGTCACGGCTGATTCCGGGAGGCCTCTCTGGTTGGTTGCGTACTGGATTTGGACGTGTGGCCCTTCCGCCGACCAATTGCGGATGAGCCGGGGCACACGGGTTTGGATCACCTGGCTCGTGAAGCCGCTTCCTAGAGGGAACGAGCCGTTGGGCAACTCAACGGTGGAGTCTACCTGAAAGACGACCGAAACCGTTTGGCTCGCCTCGTCGTAAAGTCCGAGGATGAAGCCGGTGGTGTCAATGATCCGATTGATCCCTCGGTAGACAATCCGGCAGAGCGCGTTGAGATCGACGGCTCGTCCAAGGGACTGACCGATTGAATTCAGCACTTCCAGGCGCTCTCGAAGCCGCTCAGTCTGGATCTTCGAGTCGACTTGCATGGCTCTCCCGACTTCTTTTATAGAGCGGAATTCATCTACACCGTGTTCGGCGACGGCGCCGCCTGCAAAGAACCGCTCTGCCGGCCGGACCGTCGCTCGAATTCTCGAACGCGCGATCATGGGAACAGCCGGCGAAGGGACTCTGCAGCAACCCTGAGGGAAGACACCGTGGTCGTTAGGGAGCTAACTATACCTTAAGCGTGATCGTGGTGCAACTTCAAGGCAGGAAGCAATCTCTCCCCGACCCCGTGGAAGAGAAGGGCGGTAGGCCAAGAATGAGCGGCGGAGGGAGTGTGGGGGGTGGGCGCGCGGCGGCACGCCTGCATGTCGTGCCGCTTACAGCCCGCGGTAGGTCCAGAGCCGATTGATGCCAAAATTCCAGAAGAGGACGACGCCGACGGCAATGAGCTTCGAGAGGTTGTAGTCGAGGGGGTGGGTGAAGCCCAAGACCGGCATCAGGCGGTGCAACGCCAGCGCAAAGATGAGCTGGTTGATGCCGAGCCCGATGGTGTTCACCAGTGCGAATTGGGGCAGTTGGGTGCGTTTCTTGCGCGCCCGGCTCTCCGGGAAGGTCCAGAGGCGGTTCCAGGTGAAGTTGCTCAGGACGGCGGCCAAGAAGCTGAAGGGGTTGGCCTGCAACGGCCCGAGCCCCCCGAAGAGTACCAGGAGGTTGAGGACTGTGAAATCCACGACCATCCCGATAGTGCCGACGATGGCAAACTTGATGAAGCGCTCGACTTCCTTGCGGTTGTCAACGGCAAGGGTCAGGACTTTTGCCGGAAATTCGGGAGCTTTCATGCGTGTCGAACCTGCTCCTCTTGAGACTCACCTCGCACCGTAACTATTCCCCCGCTCCCGGCGGATCGCCGGATCCGCCGGCTGAGGTGGCCCCTGATTGGCCTGGATTTGACAATCCAGGCCGAGCGGCGAAGG
>DOUV01001044.1 GCA_003520455.1 Chloroflexota bacterium
CAGCGCGGATCGCGGCGCTTGATCCGCTGCAGCCCGACCTCACCGGCCGGTGGTTCCCGGCCGATGATCGCGTCTTCCCGGCGCAGGGGGAGCGACGGGCGCGGGTGGCCCTGTTCAACGGCTGCATCCAACCACTGGCCTTCGGCGCTACCAACGCGGCGACGGTGCGCGTGCTTCAAGCCAACGGGTGCGAGGTGGTGGTGCCGCGCGGCCAGGTCTGCTGTGGGGCCCTGGCGATTCACGCCGGTGAGCGGGCCGCGGGGGCCGAACAGGCGAAGCGGAACATCGAGGCCTTCGAACGGCTGGAGGTGGACGCCATCATCGTCAATGCGGCCGGCTGTGGCGTCGCGCTCAAGGAGTACCCCGAACTTTTCCACGATGACCTCGCCTGGCGCCCGCGCGCCGGCGAGTTCAGCGCGCGCGTCCAGGACATCAGCGAGTGGCTGGTGGCGCTGGGACCGCGGGTGCCGCAACGGCCGCTCCGGCTGCGGGTCACCTACCAGGACCCCTGCCACCTGGCCCACGGGCAACGGGTCCGCAGCCAGCCGCGCGAGTTGCTCCGCAGCATTCCGGAGCTGGAACTGGTAGAGATGCGCGCCTCCGACCGTTGCTGCGGCAGCGCGGGGATCTACAACATCGCGCGTCATGGCCTCTCGATGCAGGTTCTGGCTGAGAAGATGAGCAACGTGGCGGCCACCCGGCCCGACGTCATTGTGAGCGCCAACCCGGGGTGCATCATCCAGCTCCGCTTTGGATGCCAGCAGTACAGCCTGGCGAGCGAGGTCGTCCACCTGGTGGACCTGCTCGACCGCGCCTATGGAAACGCGTGAGGAGGCCAGGCTCTCACGAGAAGCGCAAAGATCCTATGCGAAACTGTGCGTCTGACTCCTCTGTGCGCTCGCCGGCAATATCCGAACCAGAATGACTACCGCACCGGCTGACCGGCTCGATGCTCAAGGTGATGTCTGGCCGGTTCACCCTCGGTCTGCTCACTCATTCGCTGGCGCACCTGCTCGGAGACAAGGGCCGTCATCGCTCCGAAGGCGGCATGCATCATCATACGACGCATGACTGTCGGCCGCTGCTCATTCCAGGGACCACGCGTGATGCCGAGCGCCGGACCGACCCCCATCAGGTTCAAACCGTAGAGGTACACTCCGCAGAGCGGGCCGCTGGGGAGGGGCGACCAGTCGAACGTCGCGCGCAGCGCCCCGTATCCGGCCCCAAGCAGGGTGCTGTAGACCAGGTGGCCGCTCTGCGCGAGCATCTTCTCCTGGGTGGGACCGGTCTGCGCTTGCTGATCGAGCTGCTCCTCGATGTACTGTTCCACTTTGTGGGGCAGAGTCTCGTCGATCATCCCCGCTTTGCTCGCTCCCGTCATGAAGGCAGTCATCAACATCCCGCCGGCCAGTCCGCCGACGGCTCCTGCCACCATCTCATCCCTCAGCTTCATCGGATTCCCCTCCTGCAGTATCGGGAGGCGGGTCGCGCTCTCTCAACCGGGCTCGTTGCGACCCACCGCTTCTCGAATCGCCTGTTTCTTACGTCCGTCTCGGCAAGCTTCGTGCCATCAGAGTGTACCCGCCAAACTGAGCGGCGATCCACCTCTTGCGGAATCAGTGAGGACGCGGCTGAGGAACTCGCCCTGTGGCTCGATCATGCGTCTTGGGCCGCCTACAACCAGCGTCGACCCCACATGATGATCACAACACCAACCAGCGCGATCCCTGCTCCAACGAGATCGAAGCGATCAGGACGCCAGCCGTCTACACGCCACCCCCAGAGAATGGATAACAGGACGAAGATGCCGCCGTAGGCAGCGTAGACGCGCCCAAACACTGACTCTGACTGAAGCGTCGGAATGATGCCGTAGCTGAAGAGGACCAGGCCACCGATTGCTCCCATCAACAGTCCTCTGCCTTCACGAAGCCACTGCCACACCAGCCAGCCCCCGCCGATCTCGGCCAAGCCCGCGAGAAGGAAGAGGATAAGCGCTCGGAAAACGGACATAGATTCATCCTTATCTTCAGCAGTCGGATCGGCAGATCCAACTCAGAGGTTCTTTCGGATTCGCTCTTCCTGGAATATGGTGCGCGCGGCCGGGGCGGAGGGGCGACGCACGTTCCGAAGTGCGTCGCCCCTGGTCCGCGCACGCGACTCCAATGCGAGCCGTCGGATTCAGGCGTGACTTCTACAGATCATCGAATCTCCTTCCTCAACAAGAACTCGGTGACAGCCGTCCAGCTCGCTCGGACGGCGTGGACAGGTTGTTTGGCGAGGACGCGGCGCGAAGGCCGGCTTCGACCAATAATCGCGCCGAGCAGAAAGAACGCCCAAAAGAAGAGTGCGGCGTTCACAGGATCGTTTAGCATTTGCAGCATTATTTATCTCCTTCCCACTTTTCAGCTGGTCCATTTTCCTTGCCTCAATTCGCGCTCGCCACGGTATCGTAGCGGGCTCACGAAGCATATTCAGCCTCTCCGCCATGAGAAACGGGAGCCAGCGCACTCTGACGCTGGCTCCCCACCGAGGATTTGTCTCGGCGCTCACAGACCTACGCGTGCGAGATGGTGCGGGTCGAAAACGCACTCCATATCGCCAGGCTAGCAACAATGACGCCGACGATGATATCGTTCCAGAGTGCTGCTGTCACACTGGCGGAGCCCAGGACAAAGGGTGCAGCGATCAGCCATAATCCGAGCACGACGTTCGACCAACTCAACCACGTGTAGCGGGCCGGATTCGCCACCCGGACCCAGGCGAGCACCAGAATGACAGCGCCGATGATAATATCGTCCCACATCGCGGCCCGCATCGCTGAATAGCTCAGAAGGAAGGGGGCAATAATGAGCCATAGCCCAAACAGGATATTCAGACCACTGGCGATCTTTACTTGCCCAACCCCGGTCTCAGTGCGATCCATCATCAAATCTCCTTTCGTTTCTGTTTGCAGAGTTCGCCATTCCAGGCGTCAGAACTCTTCCTCATCGATCTACCCATACTATAATCGAAGGCTGCGGTCCTGTCTGTCGCAAATGTGACACGGGCGATAGAACCATTCACAACCGCCAGAGCAGCCAGAGGGCCACCGGCAGCAGGATCAGCCCCAGTACCTCCCATCGGGACAGCCGTGTTATGATGGTCAAGGCTGATCGATCCAGGTGGAGCGTGAGACCGTTTTTCTTGCTATCGCACATCATCGTTGAGATCTATCCAAAACAGGCCGCCGCGCCCGGTGAGTGCACGCCAGCGCGGCGGTAACGTATTTTCAACATCCTCAGGCTCGACCCGGCGCCATGCGGGTGAGGCAAGGCGCGATGAAGGGCCGCTCTCCCTCACCCCGTGGAGAGCGGTGTGGTTCGTTTGAGCTGTGCCACGTAGGGATGGTCGACAGCCAGGGCGACGAGCGCCCGAAACACCGCAACCGCCTCGGTCTCGGGCGGAATCGCGGCCAACTCCAGGTGGAGGGCCTGACCGTTGGCAAACACCAGTGTCGGTGTTCCAAAGACATCAAAGTGCTCGACGGCGCGCTCGTGGCTCTGCCGGGCCAGGTAGGCCAGATCGGGGCTGTGCCAGGCGGCCCGAAAGCGCCCGACATCGAGACCTGCCTCCTCGGCCGCGCCGAGCAGGGTGTCCTCCTCGCCTAGCTCGAGGAACTGTTCGTGGACGGCCGCCTCGAGGGCGTGGTGGAAGCGCCGAAAGGCGTCTGCCCCTTGCCGGCGCGCGGCCTCCGCGGCAATGAAGCCCCGCAACTCCGAGTTCGCTCGCTCCCAGGGCTGACGCCAGTCGTCCGAAGCGCCATCCAGCTGAATGGCGAATGGACTCCAGGTGAGACGGAGCTCGACGCCCTGCGCCTGGACGCGCTTCAACCAGGCGAACACTTGATAGCTATCACGGCAGGCATAGCTAAAGAATACCTCGATCTGCACTGGTTGGTTTTCCATCACCTTATCATCCTTTCTGCTCGACAGTACCGGCAGCTATTCACCGACCAATTTGTCTGCCGCCCAACGGACACCCTCTGCCATGGTTGGATAGGGTAAGATTGTCTCGGCCAGCACCTTCACAGGCAGGCGGGCGTGCATGGCCAGCACCACCGGTGCTATCAGATCGCCCGCGTTGGGCGCCAGGATCTGCCCCCCGAGGAGCTGCCCCTCCTCGTCCGCCAACAGTTTGACCAGCCCGTCGGTCTCGCCGGTTGTGATGGCACGGTCAAGCTCGTTGAGCGCCAGGCGCGCTACCCGGTACCTGACGCCCGCCTCACGGAGTTGCTCCTCGGTCTGACCGACGTGAGCGAGCGCCGGGTCTGTGTAGGTCACCCAGGGGACCACGCGATCGTCAAAGGACGTCGGCCGGGAAGCGAAGGCGTTGTGGGCGGCCAGCTGGCCTTGCTCTGCCGCAACGTGGGTAAACTGGTAGCCCCCCGTCACGTCGCCCGCGGCCCAGATGTGCGCGACGCTGGTCCGCAACGTCGGGTCCACCAGAATCCCGTGCTTGTTGGTCTCAACTCCGGCCGCTTCCAGATGGAGCGCGTCGAGCGCGGCCTGGCGACCGGTTGCCAGCAGGATCTCATCCACCTCCAGCGTCTCTTCCACTCCCGCGCGGTCGCGAAGGGTGATCCGCTTGCCCGTCGCGACGGCCTCGCAGTGTGCCCGCTCCACCTTGACACTTGTTCTCAGCCGGACCCCCTCGTCGACCAACAGGCCAGCCAGGCGATCGACCAGCTCGCGGTCGTCTTTGGGCAAGATGCGATCGGCCATCTCCAGGACCGTCACGGCCACGCCGAAGCGGTGAAACAGTTGGGCAAACTCGACCCCAATCGGCCCCCCGCCGACGATGGCCAACCGGCGGGGCAGCGGCGCCAGCGACACCGCTTCGATATTCGTCAGAAAACCCACTTCGCGGAGCCCGTCAATCGGGGGTACGCGGGCCTCTCCGCCGGTGGCGATGATGATTCTGGCCGCCCGCAGCGTCTGGGTGCCGACGATGACTTCATGGGGGGATCCAAAGCGCGCCTCAGCCCGATAGAGATCGATCCCCGTCGCGGCGATGTGCCGATGAGCCTCGACCCGGGTGCCCCCGCGAATGCGGTCGAGTACCTGGCCAACCCAGGTGTGAACGGCGGTCCAATCGGCCTCCGCCGCCGCAATGCGCAACCCGTAGCGGCTGCCGTGGCGGGCGTGGAAGAGCCGCTGCGCCACGTGGAGCAAGGTCTTGGTTGGGTCACACCCGTAGTTGAGGCAGGTGCCGCCGAGGCGGTCGCGCTCCACCAGTGCCACGCGGTGCCCACTCTCGGCTGCTGTGCTGGCAGCCGTGCTCCCCGCGGCGCCGGCACCGATCACCACAAGATCATAATCGTTGGTCATGACTGCTCCTTGCTGCCCTGGTAGAAGAGTCTGTAGCGGCCTGAATTGGGGGCTGAGCGAGCCCGGCGCAGGCGGCACAAGGATCGATTGCGCCGGTCCGCACCGGTGTCGCTTCGGGATTACGAACTGGTCCCCTGCACCTCCAGGTAGGCCTGCAATCGATCAATCAGTGTCTCAGCCGGGGCATTCTGAGCCACCAGCTCGCCGTCGACGGCCACGGCCGGAGCGCACGTAATGCCCAACCGGACAATCTGCTCCGGTTGTTGGAAGACGCGGGTGATTTCAAGCACGAGGCCCGGATGATCGGTGACCCACGCCTGGACGAGCGGTACGGCCGGATTACAGGCTGCACAGCTTGAGCAAACGAACAGAGTTATCCGTCGTCTCTGCCTGACCTCATAGTTTTCAAGCATTCGATGCCTCCGCCGGTTCTCCTGGCCAATCGCCCCGTAAATAGCCCTCCGCGACCTGACGATGAATGATCAAACAACGGCCCTGACCGTGCAAGACGCCCTGCCGCCGGAGCCGGCTGATCGACGCTGAAACGGTCGGGCGCGAAACCCCGATCAGGTTTGCCAGGTCCTCGTGGGTCAGGCCGGGGTCGAGCTCGAAGCGATCCGCCCCACCTTGTCCCAGCCGGTCACCCAGCAGAAGCAGAGTTTGGACGAGCCGGTGGCTGGCTTTGGTGTGGATCAAACTTTCAATGCGACGCATATCAACCGGTAGCACAGCATCTAATCGTGATCATTGACACCACTGTTCGATCAACTGCAAGGTCTCTTGAGACCGCCGCCCCCGCTGTTTGGGTGGTTCCCAACGCGGCGGCGGAACTTTGAAAGCGAACAGTTCGGCCATCGTCCAGATATGGTCGGTCAAACCAGCCGCAATCGCCGGGGTACGCGGGACCCAGCGATGACCGAAGCGGCCCACCGAGAGGCGCAATCGCAGGCTGTTATGACAGTCGCAGAAGTTGTA
>DOUV01000423.1 GCA_003520455.1 Chloroflexota bacterium
CGTCCCCACCCCGCCGTCTCCGCCCCGCCGCGCCGTCCCCACCCTACCGCCCCGTGCACGCCCGGCTGGTGAGCAGCCCTGGGACCGATGTCCTCTTGTTGTCCGTCTGTCACTGCCTCTACTATAATGCGGCGGCAGGCAACCTGGAAGCGAGGTCTGACACTGTGACCGTAGCTCCTCGTCGGCGGTCCATCTGGCGAGCGTTCCTCAACCGCGTACGCGGCTCGCCAGAATTAGTGTGGATTCTACTGCCGCCCTATGAGATCCCTGGCATTGTTGTGGTCAACAGTGCCCTCGTCGAAAATCGCGGGCGCAACACCGCCTACAATATCAAGGTCGAACTCTCATATGGCCCTGACAGTGAGCGCGTGATCCATCATATGGAGGTCGTCAGCGATGAGCCCTACATCGTGCGGGGCGGCGGGGATCTGCACTCGTTTGTCATATTGCGGCTGCGCGAGATGCACCCGGGGAGCCGGATTGTCATCTACGTCGCCAGTCATGATCGAATCACACCCGATGTCGCTGTAACCTCCTATCAAAAGAACCCCTGGAATCGAGTGCGCGTCAGTGGCGATCGAGCCGAATCATGAACAGGAGACGACGCTTTGAATCATGAGCCGCTTGCGCGCATTCTGATTGTCGATGATGACCGCGCCCTCTCCGAACTGTTAGGCCGGATTCTTGTCAGCGCTGGCTATGAGGTGGCCCTTGCCGGTACAGGTGAGGATGGCTACAGGAAGGCGATGCGCGAGCCGCCTGATCTCATCATCGCCGATGTCATGCTGCCTGGGATGGACGGCTACGGCCTCTGCCGGCAACTCCGCCAACATGCGGCCACCCGACTGATACCCGTGTTGATGCTGACGGCCAGGGGCAACATCGCCGACAAGATCGCGGGGTTTGAGGCTGGGGCGGATGACTATTTGACCAAGCCCTTTCAACCCCAAGAATTGATCTACCGCATCAAAAGTCTCCTGACCCGGGTCCATGGGCCCTCTGAGCCCCCCCCCATGGTGCCCACGCGCGGGCTCATCATCGTCTTCTTTGGCACCAAAGGGGGAGTGGGCAAGACAACGATCGCCGTGAACCTGGCCATCGCCCTCCACCAGCGCTCTGGCAAACGGGTCGCGCTGTGCGATGCGGACTTCTCCTTCGGTGACGTTGGCGTGCACCTGAACCTGCCAACGGTGCGCACTGTGCTCGACCTCGTCGACCACATTGGCGAGCTCGAACCGTTGCTGGCCGATCAGGTGCTGATCCCGCATGCTTCCGGCATCCGGGTACTGCTGAGCCCTTTCCGCCCGGAGGAGGCCGAGGTCATCACGCCTGAGCACATCCAGCACTTGCTCCAGTTTTTGTCCGAGCTCTACGACTACATCGTCATCGATTGTGCCCCGAGCTATGAGGACCGGATGTTGGAGGTTCTGGAGCACGCTGACGAGATCATGCTGGTCGTCACACCTGAGGTCGGCGCGCTCAAGAATACGAGCCTCTTTCTGGACCTGGCCGTGAAATTGAGGCTGTCGCCGGAGCAGATTCACATCATCCTCAACCGTGCCAATTCCAACGTCGGGATTGGCGCGGATGAGATTGAGCATACGCTGAGGCACCAGGTCGCCTTTCGGATGATCAGTGCCGGCCGCCCCCTGGTGTTTAGCGTCAATCGCGGGATTCCGCTGATCATCGACCAGCCGGATCACCCATTCTCTCAGCAGATCTTTCGCATGGCTGAGTATCTCATCGCGCGCCCGCGCCCACAACCGGGAGAAAGTGAGGACGCTTCCGCTCCTTTGCGGATGAAGAGTGCCTAGAGCGCCAGTCAAGGCGTGAGATTTCTGAAGTCTGGTGGGGACCGTGCTTGCCCAACGCGCGCTCCGACGACGGTGATCGAGGCGGGCACCGGCTGTGAACAAGACTTCGGAACTCTTCGCTCCCACCCCTGCGGGATGACTTGACCAGCGCTTGAGCGGTGGTGAAGAGAGTTCCAACCGAAAGCGCCGCCGGAGCATCGGCGGCGCCCTTTTGTGCTGGTGGGGCCGAGGCGCATCTGGCCGGGAACTGGCACGCGCTGGACCACGGCACGGTCGAAGGAGTGGCCAGATTCGGGTCGATCGAATCAAGAGCTGCCGTTCGGGGCATAGATACGCAGCAGCTCGTTGCGCGTTTCGGTCAGGATAGCGTTTTCCTCTTCGGCGTTCGCCAGCGAGACCCCAGGAAAGACCAGACAGTTGTGCAGGCGGGAGCTTTCGATCACAGCCCTCTCGCCGATGGTGACGTATAGACCCAACCGGCGCTCGTCCGCCCTGGCGTCGGGCGCGATCCAACTAAAGGTCATCGGATCGTACCCGGCGTTGGCCGACACAGGATGAGCCGTCTCGTGCCAGTTGACGAGGAGGTGGCGATTGACCGCCAGCAAATCGGAGGGCTCGATGATGGTGCGCTGCCACCCACGGGCCGGCACGATGGCCGTTTCAATGCCCCTCACGGCGAGCTCCGCCGTGAGCGCCAGCAACGTGTCAGCCTCAGCAATCTTGGCCGCGATCCGGAAAACCTCCGGTGGAAGGACATACGCGCCGGCTCGGGCCAGACGGGTCGAGCGATAGCTGGATGGATTCGCCGTATCGACCAGAAATGTCGGGGCGCCGGCCTGACCGCGCATGAAGGGTTGCACCAGGTAGTGGAGTGACGCCGAGAGATACGTATCAGCATGCAGCACGAGGGTCGGCTCGTGCACCCAATCAATAGCGCTCGCGAGCGCTCCCAGCACTGTCAGCGGGGGCCGCTGGGGAATGAGGGTGATCTCGTGAGGGTGGGGTGCCAGGTAGCGGGCGACTTCCTCGCCCTCGTACTGGAGGACGAGGCCAATCTCACGTATTGGCAGCAGGCGCACGTGCGCGAGGACGTAATCCAGGAGGACGCCGCCGGGGAGATACAGCAATGGCTTCGGACGAATGTCGGTGAGTGGCCGCATCCGCGTCCCACGTCCGCCTGCCAGAATCAGCGCTTGCAAGGTTGATCTCCCTTCCGGGTGCAAATACTCAACGATGAGCCTGGCGCACCGCACCAGTATCTGGTTGAAGTTCAAAAGCATGCTGCTCCGCCGTTATCTTACCACACTGGGCAAGATTCGCGGCAAGCACGTCGAGAGGTTCTGGGCGGGCGCCCCGACCGCAGCCAGCCGATTGGCAGAGACTGAGCGCTGTGTTACCATATCCTCCAGGGGAGGTCAGCCCTGTATGGATGCACTCGTTACTGGCGGCGCCGGGTTTATTGGCTCGCACTTAGCCGAAGCGCTCTTGGCTCGCGGCGATACAGTCTACATTATAGACGATCTTTCGACTGGGAGCATCCGCAACATTGATCATCTCAAGTCGAATCCGAGGTTTCATTATACCATTGACAAGGTCGAAAACGTTCCGGTTGTCGCTGAGTTGGTCGATCGAGCGGACGTCGTCTTTCATCTGGCAGCAGCCGTGGGCGTCCGGTTGGTGGTGGAATCGCCCGTGCGTACCATCGAGACCAACCTGCGCGGAACCGAGATCATCCTGGAGCAGGCCAACAAGAAGAAGCGACCGGTCTTCTTCGCTTCGACCTCTGAGGTCTACGGAAAGCGGGAGCAGCAGCCCTGCTGTGAGGACGACGACTTGATCATTGGCCCGACAACGAAGGGGCGCTGGAGCTATGCCTGCTCGAAAGCCATGGACGAGTTTCTCGCGCTGGCCTACTGTCGCGAGCGTGGCCTGCCGGTCGTGATCGGGCGCTTCTTCAACACGGTCGGGCCGCGCCAGACCGGCCGCTACGGCATGGTGCTGCCCACCTTCGTCCGCCAGGCCCTCTCCGCCCGCCCGATCACTGTCTACGGCGATGGCGAGCAAACGCGCTGCTTCGGAGACGTGGGCGATGTGGTTCGAGCTGTCATCTCGCTGGTGGAGACACCGGCCGCCGCCAGCGAGGTCTTCAACATCGGCAATGATCAGGAAATCACGATCAACAGGCTGGCCGAGTGTGTCAAGCACGTGGCTGGGAGCGCGTCCCCCATCGTACACATTCCCTACGATCAGGCCTACGCCCAGGGATTCGAGGACATGCGGCGCCGCGTCCCAGATCTTTCCAAGATCAGACGCGTGATCGGATACGAACCGAAAGTTGAAACTGACGAGATCATCGCGCGGGCTGTCGAATTCCAACGGGTTGGACAATGAGCGCGTTGTCCGCTCAATTGGGAACAACTGACTACGGAACACTGTTCAGGAGGTGACTGTGAGATCCCGTTGGGGTCCGATGACGACTGCCATTCACACTGGTGAGGCGCCACGTGACCAGGCCGTCGCGCCTTCGATTGTGATGGCATCCACCTTTGCCTACGAGAGCGCCGAGGAGGCCGCGCGCGCCTTCGAGACCGAGGACCGCCCAATCTACACCCGGTGGGGCAATCCCACCCTCGCTTTGTTGGAAGCGAAAGCAGCAGCATTGGAAGGCGGCGAGGCCGGTCTGGCCTGCTCGTCCGGTATGGCGGCGGTCAGCACTGCCCTGCTGACCCTGCTGCGGGGCGGCGACCACCTTGTCGCGACGACGGGTCTCTACTCCGCGAGCTTTCACCTGGTGACACACGACTTGCCCGGTTTGGGTGTCGAGAGCACCCTGGCCGAGGCAACCGATCCGGCGGCGTTCGAAGCCGCTATCCGGCCCAACACCCGGGCGATCTACCTCGAGTCGCCGGGCAACCCCACCCTGGCACTCAATGACCTGGCGGCCATCGCCCAGATCGCGCGCGCTCGCGGCATTACGACCGTGGTTGACAATACCTTCGCCACCCCGATCAACCAGCAGCCGCTGAGCGTTGGGATCGACGTGGTCGTCCACAGCGCGACCAAGTTCTTCGCGGGCCACGGCGACGCCCTTGGCGGTCTCGTCATCGGTGCGGCGGACGTCATCGACCGGGCCCGCAAAGGTCCGCTGCGCAACTTTGGCGGGGTGATGAGTCCCTTCAACGCCTGGTTGATCGCGCGGGCGACCCAGACTCTGCCACTCCGCATGGCTCGCCACAACGAGAATGCGCTGGCCCTGGCGCGCTGGCTCGTAACCCATCCCGCCGTGGCTGAGGTCCGCTACCCCTACCACCCCAGCCACCCTCAATACAAGCTGGCTCGCCGCCAGATGCGGGGTGGGGGTGGTGTGCTCGTCTTCATTCTGGCCGGGGGCCTCGAGGCGGGCCGCCGGCTGCTGAACAATGTCCGGCTGATCACGCGCACCGTCAGTCTCGGCGACACTCGCACGCTCATCACCCATCCCGCCAGCACCACGCACTCCAGCGTCCCGCGCGAGGCTCGGCTGGCCGCAGGCCTGCCTGATGGGCTGGTGCGCCTGGCCGTTGGCCTCGAAGATGTCGAAGATCTCATCGCTGACCTCGACCAGGCCTTGCAATGACACTGTCCGCTGGCGGTCCTTGATGGAAACCGGTGCAAGATGAATTCGTTGGCTGCTCTGCTCCGCGACCTGGTGGCGATCAACTCGGTCAACCCGACCCTGGCCGGCGGACCCGGTGAGACCGAGTTGGCCCGTTGGTGCACCGACTGGCTGCGCGCGGCGGGTCTCGATCCGGTGCTGCAGGAGGCTGCGCCCAACCGCCCCAACGTGGTGGTGCTCGTCGCCGGCCAGGGGCAGGCGCCGCCGCTGCTGCTCAACGCCCACCTCGATACGGTCGGTGGGGAGGGAATGCCGGCCCCCCTGGCGTTGCGGCAGGAGGGCGACCGCCTCTACGGCCGCGGCGGGTACGACATGAAAGGGAGCATCGCGGTCCTGCTCGAACTCGCCCGCTCTTTCGCCACGACCCCCCCGCCGGGCGATCTCTGGATCACCCTCGTGGCCGACGAAGAGGATCTCAGCGTGGGAACCGAGGCGCTGCTGCGCGACTGGCTACCCACGCTCGACCGGCCACCGGCCGCAGCTCTCGTCCTCGAACCGACCGAGGAAAACATCGGCGTTGCTCACAAGGGCTTTGCCTGGTTCGAGATCGAGATGCAGGGCCGCGCTGCCCACGGCAGTCGCCCCGACGAGGGGATCGACGCGATCATGCCCCTGGGCGCCGCGCTCACCGAGTTGCTGGCAGTAGAAACGGCGCTGGCAAGCCAGGTCCCTGTTCCCCTCCTCGGCACCCCGAGCCTGCATGCGAGCACCATCGCCGGCGGGACGGCCTGGAGTGTCTATCCGGCGATGGCCACCTTGCGTTGGGAGCGGCGCACACTCCCCGGTGAGGATGACCTGACACTGGCGAGCGAGTTGCACCGGGTGGTGGCTGCGGCGCAGCGGTCCACCCAGGCCGAGGTCCGTGGTCGCCACGTTTTCAGCCGGGCGCCCCTGGGAACCCCGTCTGACGCGGCGGTGGTTCGAGCCTTGCACACCGCCGCGCCCGGCGCCAGGCTGGTCGGACTCCCATTCTGGACCGATGGCGCCCTCTTCAGCGCGGCCGCCATCCCAACCGTGCTCTACGGTCCGATTGGCCACGGCGCTCACGCGGTGGACGAATGGGTCAGTGCCGCCAGCCTCGAATGCGTGGCAGCGACGCTGCGGGCGCTGGTCGCGGCGGGAGCGTGGGCAGCATGAGCCGCCCCTTCGAACGTATCCTTGGCACCCTGGTCTATGCGCTCCGTGACGGCCAGATCTTGATGCTTTACCGGCACAAAGAGCCCAACCTGGGGCTCTGGGTGGCGCCGGGCGGGAAGACCGAGCCTCACGAGTCACCCTTCGAGTGCGCCCTCCGCGAGCTCCGCGAGGAGACGGGCCTGGAGGCGCAAACACTGGTTTTCCGCGGGCTCGTCACAGAAGTCTCCCCGCGCGAGCACTGGCAGTGGCTGCTCCACATCTTCGTCGCGCCTGATCCACTCGGCGACGCGGTGGGCGATGAGCGCGAGGGGCGCCTCCGCTGGTGGCCCATCGAGACTGTGCCCGGCCTCCCGATCCCGCAAGCCGACGCGATTTTCTTCCCGGCAATCATCGACCTGAGCCAGCCCTTCTACGCCGCGCGCATGCAATACGATGATGAGCTCAAGCTCATCGAAGTCGTTCGTCACACCGTGAGAACATGAAACGTGACGCGTGAGATTGAGAACGTATGAGAAACAGGCGGTGCGATCTCCTTCTGAGAAATGCTCATGTTGGAATACGGTGTGCTGGGGCCGGGGCGGAGGTGGGATGCACTTCGGAACGCACGTCGCACCTGATCCCCGCCCGCGACTCCACTGTGAGCGATGCGGAAAAGCATGTGCCAGGCGGGAACCGCGTTACCAATCTGTGAGCGATCGAACTCCAGATCACCGACGACCGATGAGTGAATGACCCCAATCTCCAATCGCCAGGCTCCCGTCACACGCCTCACCGATCCTGCCGCCGTCCAGCGCTGGCTGGAGGATGACCGTCGCTGGTGCGCCTACGCCCTGGCCGACCTGGAGGAGCCCTTCTGGAGCCATGCGGCCTTCTGGGTGACCGCGCAGCCGGCCCCGGCGGTGCTGCTCCATCTTGCCCTGCCGAGTTGGGCTGTCCTCTGGGGGCACGGTGCCCCCGCCGGCCTGGCCGCCATCGTGCCGGCCCTCCCGAGCCGGCCGCGGGCCGCCAATTTGATGCTCCGGGCGGAGGCGCTGCCCGAGTTCGCCCGGTGGTACGACTTTGGCGAGATCGAGCCGATGCGCCGCATGGTCGTGACGCCCGCGACGTTCTGGCCGGCCAGCGGCGCGGGCGCCGTGCGGCTCCACGACCCGGAGGAGTTGACTGCGTTCTACGCCGGCCGGGCGCCGGGCTACGACCCCGCTCAAGTCACCCGCGGGATCTACTACGGCGTCCGGGAGGCTGATGGCCGCCTCTGCGCTGCCGCTGGCACGCATGCCGTCTCGCCGCGCGCCGGCCTGGGTATCGTCGGCAACGTCTTCACGGAGCCGGCCGCCCGAGGCCAGGGATTGGGACGGCGGGTGACGGCAGCGGTCGTCACGGCGCTCTTCGAGCAGGGCTGCCGCGAGATCCTGTTGAATGTGCGAGCCGATAACATTGCCGCACTGTCTGTCTACACTCGGCTCGGCTTTGAAACTCACTGTGATTTTGTGGAAACTGTCGCGACGGCCCGCCCGGCGCGGAGCACGCTGCCCCAAGCCGGCGAGCACGATCATTTCTCACCGCGGGTCGCCCGGTGACCGTCACGTTGATCGACTGGCTGATTGCCCTGGCTCCCATCGCGACCGTGCTTGGGCTGATGGTCGTTCGCCGCTGGGGTGGCGCTCGCGCCGGGGCCGCCGGCTGGCTGGTCGCTTTCGCCGCTGCCGTCGGGCGCTTTGGGGTCGGCCCCCAGCTTCTGGCCTACTCGCAGATGCGGGCCCTGTTGCTGGCGCTCTTCGTGCTGTACATCATCTGGACCGCGCTGCTGCTTTACCATGTCGTCCGCGAGGCCGGGGCAATCGAGGTGATCAGTGCCGGTGTCGCCCGGCTCACAGGGGATCGTCTCTTGCAGTTGTTGCTGCTGGCCTGGGTCTTCGCCAGTTTCCTGCAAGGCGTGACGGGGTTCGGCGTGCCGACCGCGGTCGTAGCGCCGCTGCTGATGGGGCTTGGCTTCCAGGCCGAGCTGGCTGTCGTCGCGGCTACCATCGGACACAGTTGGGCTGTCACCTTTGGCAGTGTCGGGTCGAGCTTCTACACGCTGCTCGCCGTGACCGGTGAGACGGCGGCAGTGTTGGCGCCGCCGACCGCCCTGGTGTTGGGGATCACCTGTTTCGCCGATGGCTTTCTCATTGCACACCTGTTTTGCGGCTGGCGCGGGCTCATGCGGGGGCTCGTGGTGGTGCTGGTGCTGGCCGCCGTCATGGCGAGCGTCCAGTACATCGTGGCGGTGGCGGGGGCCTGGCAGGTCTCCGCCTTCATCGGTGGGTTCGCCGGGCTGGTCGCAGGCGCACTCCTCACACGACTGCCCCACTATCGCCAGCAGTCAGCAACGTTGGATGGCGCCGGCGGCGCGGCGCCATCCATGCCCGTGGGGATGGCGCTCTCGGCCTACATCATCATGATGGTCGTCGTGCTGGCGGCCACGTTCCTCGAACCGCTCGACCAGTTCCTCAACACTGTCCAGCTGAATGCCACCTTCCCCGCAGTCAGCACGGCTCGGGGGTGGATGGTTCCGGCCGGTCACGGGCGTTCGATCAGCCTCTTCGGCCATGCCGGTGCGCTGTTGATCTACAGCTCACTCGTGGCAGCCACGCTCTATGCCCGCGCGGGCTACTACCGGCCAGGCGCCACACGCCGGATCGTCGCCGGGGTGCTGCGCGACTCGTTGGGCAGCAGCCTGGGAATTCTGAGTATGGTGGGAATGGCGCTGCTGATGGACAACAGCGGGATGACGGCGGCGTTAGCCCGCGGCCTCGCCACGCTCCTCGGCTCGCTCTTGCCGCTGGTGAGCCCGGTGATTGGGGCGCTCGGGGCGTTCATGACCGGCTCGAATACCAACTCGAACGTTGTCTTCGGAGCCCTGCAGCAGGAACTGGCCCGGCTCTTGGGCTACAGCGTGCCGGTGATCCTCGCGGCCCAAACTGCGGGTGCCGCGATGGGCTCCAACCTCTCGCCCACCAAGCTCATCGTCGGGGCGAGCACGGCCGGCCTGGCCGGCCAGGAGGGGCGCGTGCTGCGGCTCGCCATCGGCTATGGCGTCATCCTGGTCGCCGTCGTCAGTCTCGCCACCCTGGTATTGGTCTGAGCGGAGGCATGGACGCTCGAGAGCACGCCTGCGCCGGGCATCACTCGCCCTGCATCAGCGCCAACATGAAGGGGAGCGTGCCCGGCTTCGACCGCGAGTTCATCCCGTTCCGGGCACAGATGGCGTATCTCACTTTCTGTAAAAGTGGCGTGTA
>DOUV01000054.1 GCA_003520455.1 Chloroflexota bacterium
CAACACCGCGGGCCAACGTCGGCGGGCCAGCGATGCCCGGTCCGGCCGGCGATCTGGCCACACGCGCCTCGGAAGTGCAGACGTTCCTCTCGATGGCCGGGCGGCTGCTGGACTGGCTGGCGCAGATTCTGGCCGGCGGGTAACCCGCCAGTTATCCTTCGACATCGCCTGGCAACTGCCGGGGACCGGTCTGCTCTCGAGGCACGCTCATTGCTCACGCAACGAAAAGGCTTCGACCACATTGAGGACAGGCCGCTGAATGAGGATTCCCCCACGCATCTTGATTGTTGACGACCAGCCCGAGCTCGCCGAAGCCATCGCCGAGTTTTTGCGCGATGAAGGTTACGATGCTCACATCTGCACCGTCGGCGCTCTGGCGCTGGCGGCGGTCGCCCGCCACCAGCCGGACCTCCTGATTCTGGATTTGCTGATGCCCGCCGTCGGTGGTTGGGAGATCCTGACCGCCCTTCGATTGCAGCCTGCATTCGCGGGGTTGCCTGTCCTGCTGATGAGCTCGGGCATCAAGCGGGAGCGCCGCGAGTTCTACCGACGGCTGCCCAACCACACGCGGCTGATTGCGAAGCCATTGGAATACCCGCAACTGCTGTTCGCGGTCGAGATGCTGCTGCATCCAGGGTTGCCACCACCACGCGATGCGCGGTGCGTTTGGTCCCATGGGCCACGTTGACGTCTGATCGCACCTTTGGTACACTCGGACTCTAGCGAACCCATGTTCTACCGTCTTATTCCAACCTCGCACGACGGGCGCTGCGAGGTGGGACCTACGAGGAGGACGCTTGTGAGTCGGCTGGTGTCGGTTGATGGCACACCAGGGACGCAGCGCAATCGGTTGCGCCGCACGATTGCGGAGGCGTTGCGCCTCTTGGTGATGAAAAAGACCCTGGACGATGAGGCCAAGGATCTGGCGGCAACCATTGTCTTCTCCCTCCGAGCCATTCAGGAAGGGGTCGAACAGACGGCCACAGCCTGGGAGAAGCGCAACTATTTCGTGAAAGCTGACCGCTTTCGGATGGAATGGGATTGGGTCCCACGCGTCGAGCGGGAGATGACCGAGATGATCCTGCTTGGAGAGTGGCACAAGCTCTTGCCGGTGCTTGGAGAGCTCACCGGCCGGTTTCACGATGTCACCGTCAACAAACTGACGCGCTCGTCCAGGATCTGGCAGGGTGCCTACGAGCGCCTGCTGGAAGAGAAGAGTACGCCCGCCTGGCGGGGCAAAGTGTAGCTTATTATTGAAGCCGGCGGGCGCACTGGCGGTGGGCCCGCCTGGTGTCGGGCGGGTCAACTGTTTCCATTTGCAGGAGTCACGATTGCGGTCTCCTCCGGCTCCTCGTCATCAAAGAGGACAATACCGAGCTCGGTCCGTGGGGCATTGTTCTGAATCGCGGGCTCGATCAGCAGATGCCGGGCGACGACCTGGAGTGCCCCGGCCACAGGGATCGCGAGCAGGGCGCCGACGATGCCGTTGAGCGTGCCGCCGGCGATCAGCGCGATAATCACCACCAGCGGATTGAGCCCGACGCTCTTTTCCATCACTTTCGGCACCAGCACATGGCCCTCGAGTTCCTGGATCAGGAGGTACCATCCAGCGACCAGGAGACCGGTCGTCGGCGAAACCATAAAGCCCACCAGGACGGCCGGTATCGCGCCCAAGAACGGTCCAATCATGGGAATCGCTTCGGTTAAGCCGGCCACAACTGCCAGTGCCAGTGGATAGGGGACGCGGAGGATCAACAGACCGGCGAAGGCCGCCGCGCCGATGGCAAGAACCAGAATGACCTGACCGCGCACAAAGGCGCCCAACGTCTCTTCAATGTCGGTCCAGATGAGTTCTAACCGCTCGCGATGGCGCACCGGGCTCATTCTGAGGAGCAGATCGAGGATGAGGGGACGGGCCGTCAGCCAGTAGAAGGCCATCACCAGGGCAAGAAAAATCTGAGTCACCGCAACACCGGTGCCCAGCGCCAGGGGCCAGGCTTGCCGGCTCGCTGTGTCGCCGGCCTCACCGATGAGCGCCTGGAACTTCGCGGGCAGAGTGAAGGCGATGGGGAGATGGAATCGGTCCCATCCGAAGGAGGCCAGTTGCAGGGCAAACCGGCGCCCCATCTCCAGGAACTTGCCGTTTGAGAACAACTCCATGCCGAGCCCGATCAACGGTGGCACGGCCACGACCAGCAGGCCGGCGACAGCTCCAATAATGAAGATGTAGATCGTCAGGATCGCCAATCCGCGGTTCAGCCCACGCCGCTCCAGCACGTCGACGAAGGGCCGAATCGCAGAGGCAAAGATGATGGCGGCGAATAGAACGATGATTGTCTCGCTCAGGCGATAGAGCAGGTAGACAGCGACCAGCGTTGCCAGGATGATTATAGTTTTGTAAAACGTATGGCGGCCGTTCATAAGCTGGGCAGAGCCTCGAGATGATCCTGATCAAGGGAACGCATCACTCTTAAAAAAGCACCTCTCGTGCCACGGGTCTGGCAGAGACAGCAACGGCGCCACCCTCAGGGTGGCGCCGTTCAGCCGCCAGGCAAGTTGGTACCCAAATCAGTCCGGGGATTCGCGCCTCCGCCACGTCACGGCGTCGAAGATGGTGTTGCAGCCGTGGCAGTAATACTGCGAGGCAAGCTGCATGTTGCCAAAGAGTGAGTGGAGTTCAGTCTTGTCGGAGCCGCAGAAGGGGCAGGGAACCCTTTTGTCGGCTTCGTCATGACCGATGGCCGGGTCGTGACCGGTGTTCGGTTCTCGTGTCACGGCGCCACCTCGACCTCAGGGCGAACGAGGCGTCGAGCGATACTATTCCACTGATCCCACGGAAGCTCACTCTCGGTCGCGACGGCGACTCCCCCCTGGTTGAGCAATGGGACGACGCGCTGCATGAAGCGCAGACGGAGCGCTGCCGAGCCGATATCAAGCACGCCAATCTCAGCCAGCGCGTCCAGGTCACCGTCCGGGCCGAACCAGCAAAGCACCTCGGGCCAGATCTGGTCGACCGCTGTCTGCAACGCCTCGCGCGCAGCATCACTCTGCCGGCCGAGGCGCCGGAACCAGTCGCGCGCGTGCATGGCATGGAAGCGCTCCTCGTCCAACATTTTCTCCATCCGCCCTGCCAGCGGCGCGAAGGACGAGCCCCGCATCGCCTGCAACACCTCACTCAGCGCGCCGTCGAAGAGCAGGTTGACGGTCACAAACTCCGGCCAGGTCGCGAGCGAGCGCTCGAGAAAGCTGGGGGCGTGCAAGTCGGTGCGGCGCCCCTCGTCGTCGTTGGTAACCTCAAGCGGTACCGCCGGAAAAGAGCGCAGCAGCATCAGCAGCACGCGGGTATGCCCCAACTCAGCCTGGGCCATCGCCGAGGCGGCGACGCCTGCTTCCAACACGGGGGCTTTTGAGGCCCACTCGGCGTAGCGGAAGCCCAAGGCCTGCTTGCTATCCGCGATCGCCCACAGCAGGTGTGCCAGGCTAGTCTGCGCGGCGCCAGGCAACTGATCGGGCGTTTGGTAAACCGTCGTTTCGCTCATAAGCGCTATCCAGAATGAACGGGTTACAGGTTAGAGGTTGCACGACGGGAACGCAGTGTAACCCGGCGCCTTCTCTCGGAGACTTCCGAAGTCTTCCGAGATTTCGGGAGTCTGACGCCTTGACCGGCGCTCTAGGCCGGTTCAATCACCGGAATCAGCGATTGCCGCGGGACAACCACCATTTCCAGCCAGGTCCACTCATCATAGATACTGCGGGCGTAGACGGCCGCCAACTCGTCGTCGGGTGCTGTGACGTTTCCGATGTGAGTCAACGAGTCTTCGTATTTGCGGCGCGCGAAAACCTCGTAGATCTTGTTTTCGGCGTTGCCGCCGGCCATGCTCATACCGCGACCCCCAGGAGCATCATCTCGGCGCACCCTTCCTCGCTCAGCCGGTCGGCTGTCCAGGGTGGGCTCCAAACGATATTGATCTCCACGTGTTCAACCCCAGGTTGTTCGAGCAGTTTGGCACGCACATCGTCGAGGATGTAGGGCATGGCCGGACAGCCCATCGCCGTAAACGTGAGATCGACCGTGACGCGCCCACCGTGCCGTGTGATCCCGTAGATCAGCCCCATATCCACGAGACTGATCGGCCACTCCGGGTCGTTCACCTCGCGCAACGCATTCCAGAGCGGATCGTATGGATAATTCATGATCCCCCTGTCACGCCGCCCGTGCCAGCAGCCGCTCAAGCTCCTTGTGGCCCTCCTGGAGCAGGTTGACGAAGGTTTCGTTCATCGGGCCGCGCGCCTTCCAGCGGATCAAGACCTCGTCCCAACTGATTTGCTTGTCGCTCCAGCACTTCTCGACAGGATCGAAGGCAGATGGGAAGGCCCGATCGACGATCCACTTCTTCTGCTGCTCGTCGTAGTGCGACGGAACCTTGATCCCGATCTCGGTGCAGAAAGGAACCGCCTGACTGAGCCACTGCTGACGGAGCTGGTCGTTCGTGTAGCCCTTTAGGCCGTAGCTGAGCTGCCCGGTATGGAGCTTGAGATCATCCGGGAGCCCAAACCACTCGACCGTCAGCAAAAACATCCAGTCTACGGCCCGCTGGACCTGCTCGCGCCCTTCGGCACTCTGCACCAACCGGCGCATCCAGCTTTCGCCGTGGCGCAGGTGGAAGTTCTCTTCACGGTCCACCTTGACGAGCGCTCGTTTCCACGGGCCGTAGGAGGTGTGGCGGTAGATGTCGCCGAGCAGGATGAAGCCGGCGCGGTCGTAGAAGGCATTCGCCACGACCAGCTCCGCCCAACTCTCAAGCGCAACGTCAAAGGCGTAAGGGTACTTGAACTTGCGCGGCTCGCGCCGGTACATGAGCTCCTCACGCGAGACACCCAGGTCTTCGAGAAGGCGGTAGGCGATGTGAGCGTGGCCCAACTCATCCTGAATGATCGCCATCGCTGAGATGAAACTGTTGATTGAGGGCGCCTTCTGGGCGGCCAGGTAGTAGGATGGGGCGCTCACCAGTTCGGTGTCGGCTGAGACGATGAGGGTGCGCTTCAGATTCTCTTTGTAATCCTCGGTCATATGATCGGGCAGTTCGACGAGCTGTTTGTTGTCGAGCCGCTGCTGCAAACCTTCCGTGGTCGCGGCCATCGTCCCCTCCCCCTCAAATGTATGTCTCTTTCTGTCTCACCGGAAGAAAATCGCGATATATCTATCAATTTACTGGTGAACCTGGGCGCTGTCAAACACCACGACAGTGGGTCGCGCTGTTTTACGCCTCGGCTGCCGCCCGCAAGTCGCGTACCCGCCGCGCTTTGAGTTCCCAGCGGGGCAGTATGCCTGGAGCGACCGCTACCACGGTGGTCCGCAACGCAAGACGGTTCTCAAACAAGCGCGCCAACTGGGCCGCGAGACGCTGGCCGTCGGGGGCGGCACTGGCCATTGGCTCGACCAGGATTGTGAGTTCGTCCATCGCCCCGTCACGTCGGACCTCGATGCAGTACTCGTCGATCTCCTGGGCTGTGCGGATGATATTCTCGATCGCCGAGGGGTAGACATTGACTCCGCGGACAACCAACATGTCGTCGATACGGCCGATCACGCCACCGTCCATCCGGACGAAGGTCCGCCCGCAGGCGCAGGGCTCCCGCACGAGCCGGACGTGGTCGCCCGTGCGGTAGCGAATGATCGGGCTGCCCCAGCGCCCGAGGTTGGTGATGACCAACTCGCCGTCGTCGTTCTCCGCCGGCTCATCGCCGCGCGGCACGAGAACTTCGGCGATGAATTCGTTCTCATTCACGTGGACTCCGCACTGATGGACGCATGTGAAGCCATAGGCGCCGATCTCTGTCGCCCCGGGATGATCGTAGAGCCTGGCGCCCCAGGTCGACTCAATTCGCCGGCGAGTCGCCGGGATCGAGCCGCCTGGCTCGCCGGCGACGATGACCGCTTTGACGGTCGAATCGCGCAGCCGTTCGGCCTGGCCGGTGGCGCGGGCTACTTCCGCCAAATGCAGTGCGTAACTGGGCGTACAACAGACAACTGTCGCGCCCAACTCGAGCAGATTCGTCAGGCGTTGCTCGGAGTTCTGGGCGCCGCCCGAGATGGTCAGAGCGCCGACCTGGCGCGCCCCCTCCCAGGCTGCCCAAAACCCGATGAACGGCCCGAACGAGAAGGCGAAAAAGACGCGGTCGCTCGAGTCGACGCCGGCCGCGCGGTAGATCGTCGCCCAGCAGCGGCCCCACCACTGCCAGCTCTCCTCGGTGTCGAGCCAGCGCAGCGGCTTGCCCGTTGTGCCGGAAGTCTGGTGCAGCCGCGCGTAGCGCTCGACGGGGTAGGTCAAGAACGTGCCGAAGGGCGGATTCGTCTCCTGGTCGGCCACCAGCTCGCCCTTGTACGTAAACGGCAGGTCGGCGAACTCCTCCCACATGTGCACATCCTCGGCGCCGGTGATGCCGGCCTCGGCGAACTTGCGACGGTAGAAGGCGTTGCCGGCCAGCACCTCAGCCAACATTCGGCGGAAGGTCTCAAGCTGATGCTCGCGACAAACGGTGGGTTTGAGGGTTTCAGAGGAGGGGAGAGGACTCATTGGCGACTCCTAGCAAACGTGGCGGTTACTCACGACCCAGGCCCAGTTGCTCGTACAATTCTGGGGGTTTCGGGTCGATCGAACACAAGTTCATGACTCGCTCATCCTCGGCGGCTTCATCGACCAAACGATGCCTGCGCGGCCGCTACACACGATAGAAACCAGTGAGTCGATTTCTCTCAAGATCATCGCGCGTGTGTTGCCGTGTTTATCTGAAACCCGCTTCAGCACGGGTGGGCCGGATTTCCCCAGCGTGTGGGCGAACAAGGGGGAATCCAAATTCGGCTACGCCGCGACCTCGTCCGTCCCTGCCGTCTCCAACCGTGCCAGCCGACGCAGCGCGCGGGCGACGAAGACGGGGACCATCTTGCTGCGGTAGTAGAGGGTCAGGTCGGTGTTGTCGAGCGGACGAGCGGGCTTGCGGCAGACGGCGGCGGCGGCCTCGATCACCTCGGGTGTCAGCCGCTGGCCGTTGAGCAGCACCTCGGCAGCGGGAACACGCAGCGGGAAACTCTCGACTGCGCCGAGCACCACGCGCGCATCACGGACGGTGCCGTCGGGCTCGCGCCGCAGGGCAACCGCGACGCCGAGGATCGGGAAGTCGAAGCTGCCTCGGCGACGCAGCTTGAGGTAGATATTCTCGGTGCCCTCCACCACCGGCAGGGTGATGGAGGTGATGATCTCGTTGGCCTGCTTACCGGCCAGGTAGTCGATGCCGTCGGTCCCGTAGATGGCGGCCACCGGCTCGGTGCGCTCACCCGACGGCCCGACGAGGTGTACCTGCGCCCCGAGCGCGACCATCACCGGCGCCGTGTCGCTCGAGGAGACCGCCCAACAGCGCGGACTGCCAGGTGCGACCCAGCAGACCTCGCCATCCTTCTTCAAGCAGTAGTTGATCGACCGGCGCCAATGCTCCGTCTGATCGTAGTATGTACAGCGCGTATCCACACAGAGATTACCGCCGATGGTACCGGCGTTGCGGAGTTGCGGCGTGGAGACCTGGCCGGCCGCGTGGGTCAGCGCCGGGAAGACGTTGCTCACCTCGGTGTGCTCGCCGACCTGTGTCAGGGTTGCCAGCGCACCGAATTGCCAGGCCCCATCGCCGGTCTGCCGAACACCGTACAAATCGCGGAGACCGCGCAGTGCCACCAGGTGCGAGGGCGTCATCTGGCGACGCTTCATCTTCGGGTAGAGATCGGTTCCCCCGGCGACGACCATCGCCTCGGAGCCATAGTCGGTCAGGAGTTGGACCGCCTCGTCGAGCGAGCGCGGCGCGTGATAGGTGAAGGGTGGGAGTCGTAGCATGATGGCTCCTCAATCTGCTTTCAGGTTGAAGGTTGAAAGTTGACGGTTGGGCATGGCATCGACGTGGGTGCCACGATGCCTGGTTCGTAACCGGCAGGCTTCAACTTGCAACGGCCTGCAACTCCGGCCGGCGCTCCAACGTCGGCGGCTCCACAAAGATCGGCTCGCCGTAGTCGAAGTCGAGCGGGAAGGTGGGGCCGACGCGCGGCTCCTTGCCCTTGGCCTTGAGTTCCAGTCCCTTCAGAATCTTGTCGGGCGTGATCGGCGTCTCATCCACCCGCACACCGACCGCGTCATAGATCGCGTTGGCCAGCGCCGGAAGGATCGGGAGGAGCGGGCCCTGCCCGGCTTCTTTGGCGCCGTATGGCCCATTCGGGTCGTCGGTCTCAACGATGAAGCTCTCGATCTCGGGCGTCTCCAGGAAGGTCAGGCTCTTGTAGTCGAGCATTGAGGGGATCTTGTGGAGGCCGCGCCGAAAAGTCTGCTCCTCCATCAGTGCCTCGCTCAGGCCCATATAGATCGATCCCTCGATCTGGCCCTCGACCAGGAGTGGGTTGAGCGGGCGGCCGACATCGTGGGCGATCCAGATGCGGGGGATGGTGATCCAGCCCGTCTCTGGATCCACCTCGACCTCGCAGACGCAGGCAGAGTAGGAATAGCTCGGGCTCGGGCCGACGCCGCTGCCCTTGTAGCGGCCGGGCGTTTTGGGGGGCGTATAACTTCCCACCGTGGCCAGGGTCCCAAACCTGGACTCGGCCAGCTGGGTCACCTTGGCAAAGGGCAGGCCGACATCAGGATCCTCGGCGAGGAAGACACGGCCACTGGCGGCCGCCAACGCCTCGGGGCTTGTGCCCAACTCTTCGGCGGCAACTTCAAAGAGCTGCTCGCGCAATTGGCGCGCCGCCTCGATGGCGGCATTCCCCGACATGACAGTGACGCGGCTAGAGTAGCTCCCCAGATCGACCGGCGTCAGGTCGGTGTCGGCGGTGACGGTGGCGACCTCCCTCGGGCTGAGGCCCAATTCCTCGGCGACGATGTAGGCCAGCACCGAAGTGCTGCCCTGGCCGATGTCGGTCGAGCCGCAGAAGACAGTCACACCCCCGCCGCGGTCGATCTTGACCATCACACCGCTGTGGGGCATGTCGTTCCAGTAGATTGGGAGATTGGCCCCGGAGATGTAGCTGGAGCAGGCCAGGCCCACGCCTTTGCCGTAGGGCAGCTTGCGGAACTTCTCGCTCCAACCCGCGGCGGCCGTGACCTTGTCGATGCACTCGTCGAGGCCGATGGTCGTGATGCGGAGCTGGTTGGCCGTCAGGCTGAAGGGCTCGCACATCTGCCGCTTGCGCCACGCAACCGGGTTCCAGCCCATGTCTTCGCATATCTTGTCGAGGTGGATTTCCAGGCCGAAGCGAGGCTGGGGTGTGCCATGGCCGCGCTTGGGCCCACAGGGAGGCTTGTTGGTGAAGGTGCGTAGCCCCTCAAACTTGTACCGCGGGATTTTGTAGGTCACGGTCTGGAGGGCGCCGGTGTAGTACGTGCTGGCCACCCCGTAGGAGCCGTAGGCACCGCCGTCGAGCATCGTCTTGAAGTGCATCGCGGTAATCTCGCCGCTCTTCTTGACGCCGGTTTTGACCCACATCAGCACAGGGTGGCGGCCCCGGTGAGTGTAGAAGACCTCCTCGCGGGTCAGCGTGATTTTGACGGGGCGACCGGTGATCAGGGCGAGCCTGGCCGCACAGATCTCGTGCGAGAATGGGTCGGTCTTGCCGCCGAAGCCGCCGCCCGGCGCCAGCGCGACCACACGAATCTGGCTGGGCGGCAACTCCAGCACTTTGGCGAGGGCACGGTGAACGTAGTGGGGGGTTTGGGTGGAGCTGTAGAGCGTAACTTTGCCGTCGGGCGAGGGGACGCCGACAGCACTGTGCTGCTCCAGTGCCAGGTGATTGTTGCCCTGGTAGAAGAAGACATCCTCGCGGACATAATCAGCCTCGGCAAAGCCCTCATCCACATCGCCGAACTGCAACGAAATCAGCTTGTGGATATTGGGGCCATCACCGTAGTCCTGGATCCGTACCTCGGTCTCGCCCAGCGCCTCCTCAATCGACATAACCGGCGTGAGGGGCTCGTATTCAACCCGGATCAGGTCGAGCGCGCGCTCGGCCGTCTCCTCGTCGACCGCTGCCACTGCGGCCACCGGCTCACCCACGTAGCGTACCCTGTCCTGTGCCAGCGGAGTCTCATCCTGGCTAACCGGTAGGATCCCGAATTTGACCGGGAGATCCTTCCCGGTCAGCACCGCGCGGACCCCAGGCAGTGCCTCGGCAGCGCTCGTGTCAACGTGCACGATCCGGGCGTGGGGCTGGGTGCTACCCAGTAATCTCCCGTGGAGCATGCGCGGGAGATTGAGGTCATCGGTGTAGGACCTCCGGCCGATCACCTTCTCCATCGCGTCCACCTTCATCAGCGGGCGGCCGATGACACTCGTGTTGCGAATCGCGTGCGTGCCGAGGTTCGTGCGGTTTTTGGTCTCATTTTGGGCCATTGGGTTGCTCCGCCTCAAAGGTCTGTGGGTTCTCGTCTGTTGCCCGTCGCAGCCGAATTTCGGCGGCATGCGTTCGAGCGTCCAACGGACCGAACCACTCGTGTCGTTCTGGCAGTAATCGCCCTGGCCAGTCTCACCTTGCTCGCAGAAGCGTCCGTTTCAGCGGATCTGTGACCGGCACACGAAGCTGCTGTCCATGACATGAAGCACGAGGGAAAAGCTGGTCATCGGTGGTCAAGGGAGACCGGCAGTGTCCTGCTCGTTGTTTCGCCCTCCGCTTACCGTTGGATCACCGGGATCGAGTCAGCCGCCAGCACGGTACCATCCCGCTCGTCGCTGTCCAGATAGCGGCCGATGTCTTCCACCAGGGCATTGAGGTCGCCGCTACGCCGGGCGCCGGCCAATTGGACAGCATCTACGATTTTGCTGTAACCGGTGCAGCGGCAGAGATTGCCGGACAGGGCTTCTCGTACCTCCTCGCGGCTGGGAAGCGGGGTAATGGCTAGCAAGGCCGTTGCGCTCAACAGCATCGCCGGTGTGCAGTAGCCGCACTGGGCTGCGCCCAACTCGGCGAAGGCCATCTGCAACTCGCTGAGTTCATTCCCAACGGCGAGCCCTTCAACTGTGGTGATGTCGCGTCCCTGGACCTCCACCGGGAGCGTCAGACAGGACAGGATCGGCTCACCATCCACCAGAACCGTGCAGGTACCGCACTCGCCCAGTTCACAGCCGTGCTTAGTGCCGGTCAGGTTCAGCTCCTCGCGCAGCAGTTCCAGCAGCGTCTTGTGAACCGGAACGTACAGGTCGAAGTTTTCGCCATTGACGCGGAGATGAACGAGTTCTTTCATCCAAGACCTCCGGAAGAGTCCCTTTCAGGTATCCAACGATGAATGACCACCGCTGGTGCTTCTCCTCCCGCCCGCCTCGGGATCCAAGCTGTCGCGCCGCGGGTTCAGGCGCTGTTCTGCCCGTTCCAGGCAGGATACGCCCGCGCGCCCAACTGCTCCGAGATACGCCGGGCAGTCGCCGGCACCAGGCGCGTCAACATGCGCATGCGCTCGGGTGTGAGACGCGAACTGAAGCCGACGGCGTAGAGCACGGCTACAACCAGGCCACCGCGACCCACCACCGGCGCCGCAACCGCACGGACACCTTCGAGATACTCCTCGTCGTCCACGGCGTAGCCGGCTCGCCGGACCTCTTCCAGACTCTCTATATAAGCTTCTGGATCCGTGAGCGTCCGGGAGGTAAAGGCTCGCAACGGTTTGCGCTCCAGCAGCCCCGCCAACTCGGTCCGTGGCATCGCCGCGTGGAAAATCTTGCCGGGCGCGCCCGCGCTGTGGTGCAGCCGCCGCCCGACGGAGGCGGTGATCTTCATGTCTAGCTCTGGTTCCGCGACGTCTACAATGAGAATATGATCGTCGAGTGTCGGTGTGCCGAGGATGACTGTCTCCTCAACCTGCGCGCAAAGGTCGCGCACGTGTGGGCGAGCCACGTCACTGAGGTTGAGTCGGGCGCCGACCATGTTCCCGAGGTGAAAGAGGGAGGAACCGAGACGATACTTCTTGGTGGTATCGTCACGCTCGAGGAACCCGTAATGGGCCAGGGTGTTGAGGATATCGTAGACGGTACTCTTGTTGAGGTCGAGTCGCCGGCTGACGTCAGAGACCCCAAGCATCTCCTCACCACTCTCAAAGATGTTGAGGATTTGAATCGCACGGTCTACCGCCGGGACCAAAGTGGGGGCGCGCTCTGCATCCACGGGTACTCCCGCCTCGTCTCGTGTCGCTCGTGTTCGCAGATTCGAACGGCGTTCGTTATATCTATTGTAGCGGAGGCTGTTCGTGCTGTCAATCTTTTCGCCATAGAAAACATAGTGTTGACACCCGAACGGACCGCGTGGTATAGTGGCGACCAGCCGATGAGAAACAATCGCCCCAGCGCTTTATGCCGATGAAGGTCACCCGGTGGACAGTCGACTGCGTTTGATCCTGCGACCACTTGCTCGCCGGGGGTCAGGTGTTCACTGGCTCCCTCTGCTCGCGGGTACTCTGTGGGGATCCGTCTTTCCGGCGCTGCAATTCGCCCTGCGGGAGCTATCCCCCTACCAGATCGCGTTGCTGCGTCCGCTCCTGGGGACGATCTCGCTGGGCGTCGTGCTCTGGTTCCAGGGAGGCATCCCCCTGCCGTCATCGCGCGGCGTCTGGCTGCGACTGGCTGTGCTGGCTACCACGGGCGGCGCCCTCTTCTGGCTGCTGCAAACCGTGGCCGTCAGCGCCTCGACACCAGTGAACGTCGCGTTTTTGGTTTCGACGTACCCGGCCCTGCTCGCGGCCGCTGCCCCAATCGTCCTCAAGGAGCGGCGGCACTGGGGTGCCATTGTGGGGAGTGGCGTCGCCCTGCTCGGTGCCTACCTGATTATCAGCAAAGGCCACCTGCTCGATCTCTTCGCCAGCCAGACCCTGAGGGGCGACCTCCTGGCGCTGACGGCGTCGCTGCTCTTCGGTGCCTACCTACTTCTGAGCCGGGTATGGGCCACAAAACTCAGGATGACGACTCACGGCCTGAGTCTCTCCGTTTTCGCGCTCTCCGTGCCGCCGTTGGCGCTCATCGCAGCGCGCGAGCCCTTCCCGGCCAACTTGAGTCCGGTCACCATCGCTGCGCTCCTGTGGCTAGGCATCATGACGACCACCGTTGCCTACCTGGCTGTGAACGCCGGCATGGCGGCGGGGAACGCCGCGCGCTCGGCCGTCCATCTGCTGATCATCCCGTTGGTGGCCGCGGTTTTGAGCTGGCTGATCTTCGGTACTACGCTCACGCCGGTTCAGTGGATCGGTGGCGGGCTCATCCTGTCTGGTATTCTGTGGTCAAACCGAGGCGAGGCGCCGGCAGATCGCCGTCCTACCCGTCTTCGTCCTCGTCCTCGGGCGGAGCGGCCGTAAACACCGCGTCGAAGAAGGCCAGTGCCGGCTCGGTCAGCAGATCGTAGTAAGCCTGGAAGAACACCCGGGCTTCGGTGCCGAGCCAGTCGGCCGGCAGGAGTGCCACCGGGAGATCGGGGTCGATGAAGGGAAAGACCCGGTATTCGTGCACCAGCATGAAGCGCCGCACGAAGCACTCTTCCAGCGTTGGACCGGGGTGGCTCGGATCGGCGAACGCGGCCTGATCGGCTTCGAAGCGTGGGCGCCAGGCGGCGAGGAAATCGGCGTAGGCAGCGTTGAGGCTCTCCAGGTCCCAGACGCGGCGTACGATATCCTGGTCGGTGCCGGGGCCGCGGTACTCGGCCGTGAAGAGGTCTATGTGGTCGCGCACGTCCAGTGTCTCGAAGAGATCGTTTAATTCGTGGGTATAGTCGTATGGTGCGACGTAGAGAGAGGAATCGAGGCGGCCAAAGCCGATCCAGCCGAGTTCCTGGCGCAGGCGTGCCCGGAGGGGCGACAGTTCGTCGGGGATGTGGTACGAGAGGAGTCGCCAGCGTCCATCCCAGGTGTGCGCCTCGGGCCGCCCGAGGAAGATACGCTGTGCACCCTCATCGAGCAGATGTTGACCTCGCGGGGTCAGGGAGTAGAAGCTGCGGCGTCCGACCTTCCGGCTTTGCAACCAGCCACGTTGGCTGGTTCGCGAGAGCGTCGAACGCACGGCCTGTCCCGATGGGACTCCCAACAGTTTCATCAAGCGAATGAGGCTGCCAGTCCAAATCTCACCGCCACGGGGGCGAATGTAATCGCCGAATAGGGTCAAAATGAGATTTTTGGGCCGGATCGAAGGTGACAGGCTTGATGGCTGCTCGCCATCAGTGGAAGGGTTGGAGAACATCAATTTCCCATTTTGAGTGGCCATGCTATTCTGGTAGATGTGTAGCAGTTCGAGTACGTTCGTTCAGTTCTTGACATACATTGTACCACAGACAGTGCTCGATTGTCAGTCGGTAAGGACGTTCCCCGGGAGCAGGGAGTCTCCGGGGAGGAAAAGGAGGCTCAGGCAATGGCGCAAGAGTTTCAGAATTACATTGGCGGTCAATGGCTCGATGCCCAGAGCGGTGAGCGTTTGGAGTGGCACGACCCCGCCACCGGCGAGTTGCTCCACACGTTCCCGCGCAGCGGCAAAGCCGACGTAGACGCAGCGGTCGCGGCAGCGCGCGAGGCCTTCGAGACGAGCGATTGGCGCCTCAGCCCCGAGAAGCGCATCACAGCGCTCAAGAAGTTTGCGGCCAGGCTGCGCGAGCGCGAGGGTGAGCTGCGCACAATGCTGATCCGCGAGAGTGGCAAGCTCTTTCCTGTCGCTCGCAGTGAGGTGACGACCTCGGTCGAGTCAGCGGAGCACTACGCCGGGCTCATCAACTGGGTCTATGGCCGGGCCAACGAGCCCTCGCCCGAGTCGATCTCGATCCTGCTGCGCGAGCCGCTGGGGGTGGTGGGTCAGATCACGCCCTGGAATCTGCCGCTGGCGCTCTTCACGCGGCCGCTGGCCCCGGGCCTGGCGGCCGGCTGTGCCGTGGTCGCCAAGCCGGCCGAGCAGGGGTCGGGCGTGGCGGCACTGGTTGCGCAGATCATCAGCGAGATCGAGGAGATTCCGGCCGGCATCTTCAACCTTGTGACCGGTTTGGGAGAGGAGGCCGGTGACGCGCTGGCGCGGCACGAAGACGTCGACATGATCAACTTCACGGGCGGGACTGACACCGGCCGCCTGATCATGCAGGCGGCGGCCACCAACCTCAAGAAGGTGGCCCTGGAGTTGGGCGGGAAGAGTCCCAACATCATCTTCGCCGATGCCGACTTCGAGCGGGCGGTGAAAAACGCTCTCAATGCCGCCGCCTTCTGGAACGCCGGACAGGTCTGCACGGCGGGCTCGCGGCTCTTGGTGGAGGCCTCGGCCCACGACCAACTGGTAGACCGGCTCCGAACGATGGTTCCAGCCCTGAAGATCGGTCCAACGACGGAGCGGGTCGCAGTCGGCCCGGTCATCTCGCAGGAGCAACTCGACCGGGTCCTGAGTTACGTTGAGCTCGGGAAGCAGGAGGCCCAGTTGGTGGCCGGCGGTGGTGGGCGACTGACGGAGGGGCCGCTCGGGAAAGGCTTCTTCGTCGAGCCGACGGTGTTCGATCGCGTGAACCCCAACTCGCGCCTGGCGCAGGAAGAGATTTTCGGCCCGGTTCTCTCGGTCATCCCTTTCGCCGACATAGAGGAGGCCGTCAAGATCGCCAATAACACGAGGTACGGGTTGGTCGCAGCGGTCTGGACCAACGACATCAACAAGGCTCTGATGGTGGCCAAGAAGGTGCGCGCCGGGACGGTGTGGATCAACACCTTCGGCAAGCTCTTCCACTCAATGGAGTTCGGCGGCATGAAGCAGTCCGGTCTCGGACGCCACTACGGGTTGGAGGGATTGCTGGAGTTTACCGAGCTGAAGCACATCCACATCCAACTCAGCGGGGAGTGAGTGAGAGTGTAGAGATTGGAGGCTGGAGATTCTTTTGCCAGGCCGGCTGGTGATCGGCAATGGTACTCCCGTCTCCCATCTCTTCACGGCTTCCTTCTGCCCAGCAAGAACCAGTCTCCAATCTCGAATTCCTAGTCCCCGGAGGAGATCATGGCAGACCGCGTCGTGACTGTCGAAAAGGATGGAGCCGTTGGCTTCCTGGTTCTCAACCGGCCACCGGCGAATTCGTACAACAAAGGGTTCATGGAGGACCTGAACGAGGCCATCGAGCAGATCCGTAATGATGATGAGATCAAGGTCGTGGTGACCCGCAGCGCGCTCGATCGGTTCTTCAGTGCGGGCGCGGACATCAAGGCGTTCGAGGCGGGGCCCCCGGAGAAGAACGCGCGGTTGGTCGCCTACGCCCATGAAGTGCTCTTCAAGATCCAGCGTACGCCCAAGATTTTCATCGCCGCACTGAACGCTCATGCCCTGGGCGGGGGCCTGGAGATTGCCCTGGCCCACGATCTGCGCTTCGCCGCCGAGGGCAACTACCGCATCGGCCTCCCCGAAGTGACGCTGGGGCTGCTGCCGGGCAACGGCGGCACGCAGCGGCTGCCTCGGATCGTCGGCAAGGCCAGGGCCCTCGACATGATGATCACCGGCGACCCGGTCAGCCCGCAGGAGGCCTACGATCTGGGGATCGTGCAGCGCCTCTTCCCCGCCGACCAGTTGCTGGACAAGACGGTCGAGTACGCCCGCCGCATCGCCAGCGGCGCCACCTACGCCGTTGGCCTGATCAAGATGGCGGTGAACGAAGGGCTGGAGGTCAGTCTGGACAGCGGCATGGCCATTGAGCGCGAAGGGATCAACCAGCTTTTCCGCTCCGAGGATGCGCAGGAGGGCTTCCGCGCGTTCGTCGAGAAGCGGCCGGCGCAGTACAAGGGGCGCTAGAACATCGGTCAAGTC
>DOUV01000405.1:0-270 GCA_003520455.1 Chloroflexota bacterium
AGGCCGCCGGCTGCACCCCGACGACCCGCGCCTCGGGCGCCAGCACTGCCGTGGCAATGGTTGTCCCCGCTACCAGTCCGCCGCCCCCCACCGGCACCAACAGCGTCTGGACCGTCGGAAGCTCGGTCAGAATCTCCAGAGCGGCCGTGCCTTGACCGGCGACCACGTCGGGATCGTTGTAGGCCTCGAGGTAGAAAGCGTGCTGGGCCTGAGCGAACGCCACGGCGGCGCGGTGGGCCTCCTCGTAGCTGCGCCCCACCTGGTTGAGCC
>DOUV01000405.1:302-6081 GCA_003520455.1 Chloroflexota bacterium
ACCTTGGCGGCGGGGGCCGTTTCAGGCACGAAGATCGTCACGTTCGTCAAACCGAGCATCGTCGCCGCGTACGCCACGCCGAGCCCGTGGTTGCCGGCCGACGCCGTGACTACCGGCCGAGTGCGCTCGGCCAGACGACTGGCCGCGTTGAGCGCCCCACGCACCTTGAAGCTACCCGTCGGTTGCTGACTCTCTAGCTTGAGCCAGACCTCAGCCCCGGCCTGTTCGCTCAACCCCGCACTCCGGACCAGCGGAGTGCGGCGCACGTAGGCCGCGATCCGTTGGTGAGCTTGAAGGAGGTCATTGATCGTGAGCATAGTTCAAAAGTTGAGGGATTCGGGCTGAGAGATCTGCCATCCCGGCACGGACGCGCCATCAACGAATCCAGGGCGAGACGCCCCGCGACGGCCCATTTCAGAGTAGCACGCAAAGGCTTCACTGAGAAATCTTGACGCGCGCTCCAGCTTCTCCACCCCAAAAGCCTCACGACCGATCGGCCTGGCTTCTGTAAGCCACGCCTTCCACGGTGGTCGCGCGCAACACACCGCACGCCTCCCCAGGCCTGGGAGCGCGGGCGTCTCGCCCGCAGGTCTGGTATTTGAAGAGAGCAACGACCTTCCAAGCCCCCCGACACAGCCCCGCCGCCCAGATCAACGTTGCGATGTCCCGTAGTTGAAAGGTTCGGCCACTACTCCCTCATCTTTCTCGACGGTCCGCGCGTCACGATTGACAGCGATTGTGGCTGTCGAAAAGAAAGAGCGATGCTCAGCCTGAACACGCGTAACAGCCAGGTCAAAATAGGTTGGCTGAATTTCGACACCGATACTGTTCCTCCCCCACAAACTTGCGACCAGGTTCGTCGTTCCGGTCCCCATGAAGGGGTCCAGGACCGTATCACCCACGAAACTAAACATCCGGATCAATCGCTCGGCCAATTCCATAGGGAACGGCGCCGGATGGTCGCGGGTAGAGGCACCCGGTAACTGCCAGATTTGCTGGAACCAAAGGCGGTGCTCATGTTCTGGAATCACGCTGAGCACCCGTTGAGCCAGGCTTGGTTTGCGATAGCCTCCGGCTTTCCGCTGCATAAGAATGTATTCGATGTCGTTCTTGATGATTGCATTTGGCTCGTACGGCTTTCCCAGAAAGCTCGATCCATTTTGGACTTCCAGGGCGGCATTCGCGATCTTATACCAGATGATTGGCGCCAGGTTATCAAAACCAAGCAGGCGACAACGCTCCTGGAACGAAGCGTGCAGCGGCATCACCACGTGGCGGCCAAAGTGACGCCGCGACAGACAGACATCGCCGACGACGATAATCAGCCGCCCACCTTTGACTAACACACGCAAACAATGGTGCCAGACTCGATCCAGTTCATCCAGAAACTCGTCGTAGCCTTCAACATGACCGAGTTGCCCCTCAGAGTCCTCGTACGTTTTCAAAGTCCAATACGGTGGGGAGGTCACAATCAGGTGGACACTCTCATCGGGGATCATATCGAGCTGCCGGGCATCGCCGAGATACATAGTGTGCGCCGTTGGCACCCGGCGAACAGCCTCAACGAGCGCAAGCGCCAGGGGACCCGACTTTGCAAGCGACGGGAGTGCCGTTTTAGGATTTTCAATCTCGACCCCGGCCAATCGAAGCACCTCACCCGCCAACCGGGTAAGTTCCCGCCCGCTGCCGCTTCCGTGCTCAACCATGTGCTCTGCCTCCCATTCCAATCCCTGGATTCCGCTCTACGACTGCCTGGCTCAGGCAGTCGAAACAAGCCTGGACTTCAGCCTCAGGTGAGAGGACAACTGCTCCTCGCGAAAAGTCAACTCGAATGACCGCGAACGCCTCGATTGTACCAATACTCCACGACGGCGCCGCACGTCCTGAGATGGATGTGAGCCGCTCTACCAACCAACTGACACCAACTCGGGCCGCTTTGGAACTCGCGGCCCGGCGACTCAGATCGGCGGCGGGTCTGCATCACTTTGACGGGCGCCAGAAGCGGAACAATGCCCCCGTTTCTACCGGAGGGTATGGCCGGGACGAGACAAGCGTCTGTGGTGTGGAGACACCGCCGTGCTGTCCGCCAGACAGCGGTTAGAGCGCCAGGCCGTGGCGATGGATCTGATACTGGACAAACACGGCAAAACCCAGGAATAGCGCCGCGCCACCGACAAGCGCCAAGAGGACGAATGCTGAACGACGACGTCGGCGTGAGGGTACCGATTCTCGCACGAGGAATCCTCCTTCATCGAAAGAGAAGCTTCTCAATGAAGGGAGGATAGTCGCTTTGCGGCTGCGCGTCCGCGACCTGGATCTCATCATCGCCCCTTGAAGTGCAGCGAGTGGAACTTCTCACGAACCGCGATCGCGGTCCTTCCCTACTATCGGCGTCGAGGAAAGTGGATCGTCTCCAAAAGAGGTATCCGGGTATGGACAACTGTCGAGAATGACGCAGCGGCGTGGTATACTCAAGATCGAACGTGACAACAGTTCGGGCAGTTCGAAGTCCACCGGGCACTGGACCGATGGGTGGCAAGGAGCGACGGCTCTTCGGCAATGAGGTGCCGGCAAGGAAGCAAACAATGTTTCTTGATACTTATTCCGCTGCTCCCGCCGGATCGCCAGATCCGCCGGCTGAGGTGGCCATCCAGGCCGAGCGGCTGAGGAGTTACGTTTCTTGTTCCTTGCTCCCTGCCGCCGGCGTGAAAAGTGTCCGAGCCATTGAAGTGGACGAAGAGCGGCCTCCCCTCGCAAAGGATCGAGATCATGTGTGGACGGTTTACCCTCACGACCTCAGTTGAGACCCTGGTGGAGAGCTTCGAGCTCAGCGCTGCCCCACCTGAGCTCCCACCGCGCTACAACATCGCGCCCACCCAGCCGGTCGCGGCGGTGCTCGGCGATGACGAGGAGCAGCGCCGGCTGGCATTGCTGCGCTGGGGGTTGATCCCGGCCTGGGCCAAAGACCCCGGCATCGGCAATCGGATGATCAATGCGCGGGCCGAGACCGTGGCGGAGAAGCCCGCCTACCGCGCCGCCTTCCAGCGGCGGCGGTGCCTGGTGGTGGCCGATGGCTTCTACGAGTGGCAACGGCTCGAGCGGGGCAAGCGCCCGATCTACATCCGCATGGCCGACGGCCAGCCGTTTGCCTTCGCCGGCCTGTGGGAGCACTGGCAGGGGCCGGACGGCTCGCCGATCGACTCTTGCACGATCCTGACGACCACCCCGAACGAGATCATGTACCCGATCCACAATCGAATGCCGGTCATCTTGCTTCCCGAGGCCTACGACCTCTGGCTCGACCCCTCAGTGCAGGCCGCCGGCCCGCTGCTACCGCTCTTGCGGCCCTACCCGGCCGAGGCGATGACCGCATTCCCCGTCAGCCCCCTGGTCAACAACCCGGCCAACGATGACCCGCGCTGTATCGTGCCCCTGGACGAGCACCGGGTGTAACCGAACGGTAAATGTTCGGGTGCCGCAAGAAGGATAGAGCGCCGGTGTCGCCGGTGCGAGCAGTTCGCCGCAGATCGCTGGGTTCTCGACCGTCGTCTGCGATGACCGGCGTCCACATGTGGCACCGGCGTTCCGTTTTCTAAGGATTCGCATCCCTTCCATTCCCCACAGTTCCTTCGCCTGGTCTTCACACAATCTTCACGTCCCGGCGCTACCCTCGGTACCAGGTCGCAATCCATCATTCCAACCTGGAGACAGGAACATGAATCGTCACCGCGTCGTCGCCCTGGGCTCTGCCCTGTTGGTCCTGGCCCTTCTCTTCCAATTCATCCTCGCCAGCCGCCCCGCAACCGCCGAGAGTGCTTCCACCGCGCCCCAGGTCACCAGCGTTGACGGCGCCTCCCTCAGCGCCGGGCGCTGGCCCTCCTCGGTCGATCTCTACACACTGAACGGGGTGACGGCTCCCGCTACCGCGACGCCGGGCAATCCCTCCACAGCGACCCCTACGCCCACGCCAACTGCGACGGCCGTGGCGGATCAATGCGTACGCGACGTGAACACCAACGGGCGGGGCGACATCGTGGACATTATGGCCGCCGCCAGTGCACCAGGCTGCGCGATCTATCTCCCTAACATCATCAGCCTCTGGCAGCAGCCCTGGCCGAGCCCCACCCCCACCAGCACGCCGGATGGCTCTCACGGCGCTAGTGCCAACTGGCGGGCCGAGGTTCAGGTGAGCAACACCGGTGGCGCCTCGGTCGGCGCGGTCGGCCGTACGCTGGCGGTAGACTCGCAGAACCATCTCCACGTGGTCTGGACCGAGAACTCGGGCGCCTCCTTCGACGTCTACTACGCTCGCTCCATCGATGGCGGCAAGACCTGGAGCGCCAGTCAGGATATCGCCAACAGCCCGCTCCCCGCCGTCAGCCCCAACATTGCGGTGGGACCCGACGATACGTTGCACGCCGTTTGGAATGATCGCCGCGCGGGCGGGACCGCTCGTCTCTACTACAGCCGTTCCTTCGACGGCGGCACGACTTGGGAAACGCCCCGTGACCTGACCGGTCCGAACTCGTGCGACACCGCCGGCGCCAGCCTGTCCGTTGACGACCGCAACCGGGTGCACCTGGCCTGGCACGTCGGTACCCCAGCGGAAGGAGAACCACCGACCCAAGTCTTCTACACCCGCTCCTTGGACGCTGGCGATACCTTCGAGACGCCGCGCCGCCTGAACAGCGCCGAGGCCCACGCTGCCTGGCCGCGCTTCTCAGTCGAGGGGACCACCGGCGACCTGATTGCCATCGCCTGGCGCGACAACCGCCGCAACCCCGACTGGGATATCTACCTGGCGGTCTCCGCCGATGGCGGCACCACCTTCACTGAGCGCGTGGGCCAGGCCTCCTCGAACCGCGACTGGGATCCCGACGTGACGGTGGATCCTGCCGGCGTCATCCACTTGAGTCTCATGACCTACCGCGCGGGCGGCGCCGGTGTCGCCGTGGATTATCAGCGCTCCACCGACCAGGGACGCACCTGGAGCCCGCCGATGACGCTCTCCGAAGCCTTCAGCCGCTTCCCCTTCTGGGCGCCCGACCACGACCACGGTGTGCTCTGGCTCTTCTGGAAAGACGAGCGCGATCTAGGCAGTGCAGGCTGCAGCGGCGAGAACCATTGCGCGGACATCGCCGGGAAGTACTCGACCGACGGCGGCCAGACCTGGAGCGAGATGGAGTTCGTTACCGACCTGGGGAGTACCGAGGTGAAGTTCCCTTCGCCGGCCGTGGGACCAGACGGCCGTCCTCACGTGGTATGGAGCGATCAACGCTACGGCCCGAGCCAGGAGGCCATGTTCGTCAGAAGCCGGCTCACAGCTCCGGCTGGCAGGCTGGCCGTGACTCCTGCTGCCACGGGGCGTACGGGGCCCGCTGCCGATGGCCCGCTTTCACGCCGGATCCGGCCGAGGGCTCGACCTGGACATTGATGGCGAAGAAAGAAGTCCTTGGACCTGCGGACTTCCTGGCTAGAATGATCTTGTTGGCGAATTCGGAAGAGGCCTGAACGGCCAGAAGCGAAGTGTATCGCGCTCACGCGCGATGCGCATGACTGGATCAAGCCGAGCGCCGGAGGCGCGAGAGGAATCACAGCTCGCGCCGCTGGCCCTTACAAAGCGACTGACGACCCGCTCTTTCCGCGTGCTGCGCTGCGCCTGGTTCCCCTCCACGGCAGGCTCCGATCAGGCATCCCGGCGACTCCTTGACCGAGGTTTTGAGTAAGGAGGAATCAGTGGCCGACGAACTCATTCCCCGCGAGATCTACGAAGTGCCTG
>DOUV01000114.1 GCA_003520455.1 Chloroflexota bacterium
CAACTTGTGGGTAATAGATAGGTGAAGTGAGGGGTTGAAGGTTGACGGTTGCGTTCGCGAGCTCACTTTCGATCGGTCGAGACGCCCCGCCGGGGCGTCTCGACCACCTTTAACCGTTATGGACCCAAACCCAGGTGCTGGGAGTCTCCTCAGTCGCCTGGGCGAAGGTTTGGCCCGCGGGGATCACGGGATCGGCCCACTCGAAGAACCAGCGGGCATCGACCGGGCTCAGGTTGACACAGCCATGGCTGCGAACGGCGCCAAACTTGTCGTGCCAGTAGGCCGCGTGGAGCGCGTAGCCGCGGTAGAAGTACATTGTCCAGGGGACGTCGGCGAGGTCGTAGCGGTCGGCGGGCGTGTCCCCCCCTTGCATGCGATCGTGCTCGAGCTTGATCCAGATGCGGAAGAGGCCCTGGACTGTCGGCCACCTGGGCGGCGTCCCCGTGGAGGCCAACGTGGCGTAGACCGGCGTGTCACCCTCGTGGGCGATGACCGTCTGCTCGCGCAGATTCACCTCGATCCACTTCTCGTTCGGACCGATCTCAGATGGACGCGGCGCAGGCGTGAAGTGGCGGACGAGCTTGCTGTGAATCCACTCGTTGTCGCCGATCCGGTACCACAACGCTCCGTCAACCCAGCGCTCCTCGAGGATTGAGACCAGGTCGTACCCCTCCAGCGAGCCGGCGAGGGTCTCGGGCGTGAGGACGCCAGGCAGGGAGCGAACGTTGACATGCGGCCAGTAGATCATCCCGAGCCGCTCGTCCGGTCGGCTCCGCAGGTCGACCCCATGGAGCGTCGTCGAGCCGGCGAACCGGAAGGCGTCCCCGGGCATCCAACCGTAGCCGGTAAGGTAGTAGGTCTTGCCCTCCAGTTCCGCGCCTGCATAGACGCTGACCCACGTGTCCGGTCCGCCCAGCCACGAGGACGGACTGTTGGCCACCACGTCGTCGAGTGTCTTGTAGATGGGCACGCCCCAATCCAGCCGGGCATACTGACGCGGGAGACCGGCGGGCGGGTCAACGCTGAAAGTTTGTGTTGGGCTGAGAACTGGCTGAGTGGCCGGCCCCTCGGCCGAGGCGGCGGGCGCGAGGAGCGGGAAAAGGGCTGAGAACACGAGGATCCAGAAGAGAAATCGACGCATGGTACTTCCTCCAGAGTCATCCACTCCTATGGCAACAGTATACCGGCTGGAATTCCATCGCACATCATGGGATTGACCGAACTTGTTTACGCCACATGGCGCACTCTCACCTCGGCCCAACGGAGAGCAAGAATGATGCCGATGAAAGAAAAGCCCCGGACCGACGAATCGGCCCGGGGGTTCCTGGTAAGGACGGCGAGTTCGATCACTCAGGCGGAGGGTGAGCCGATAGCTGGGCAGTGTCGTGGACGCGTACACGCTCGAACGTGAGTCCCATGACCACGAGCAAATAGACGCCGATGAGGAGAAAGAGAGCCAGCGAGTCGCGCACCACACGTTGCACCTCACTCGAGGCGACCAGCAGCCCCAGGCCAATGCACGGGATGACCCAGGCGACGAGGAAGGCGAAGCCGCAGCCCAGGGTCCGGCCCATCTGCGCGAGGAGGGCGCCGATCCTGAGGAGCACAAACAGCCCTCCACCCACCCAGAGCAAGATCGAGGTCGTTGCTATGCGACCCTCGGTCATCCGCTCGAGAAACGCAGCCAGCGCGGCGAGGGCAGCGGCGACAAGAAGATCAATCAACCAGGAAGGAAGTCGCACCATGGTGGGGGACCTGCTCAGGCGAGACGGAACTGGCGCCGGTAGATGAGCCAGGCCAGCAAGGTCAGCAGCAGCGCGAGCCCTCCCAGGGCCGCCAGATGCCAGGCCACCGGGAGACGGCCGGCGAGCATGATCTGCTGCAGGCTCGCAATGGCGTACGTTACCGGCAGCGCGTAGGAGATTGGCAGGACCTCGCGGCGGAGCCCGGAGAGATTCAGGAAAAAGCCGCTGAAGAAGACGGCGGCGAGGAGCACGATCATGGAAAGCTGCACGGCCTGGCTCTCGCGCTGCGAGACGGCCGAGATCAGGAAGCCCCAACCGAGGGCCGCGGCGATCTCTAAGCCCAGCACGAGCACAAAGAGCAGAGGGTCACCGTAGAGAGGCACTTTCAGCAACCGCAGAATCAGCAGCGTCAGTACCAGTCCCAGCGCGAGGGTCAGCAGCAAGTAGCTCAAGAACTTCCCCGTGAGCACCTCGGCCGGGCTGACGGGCGAGACCTGGAAGAGTTCGTTGACGCCCTGGAGCCGGTCCCGGACCAGACTCAAAGCCGCGAAGGTGATCGCAATGTGCTGGATGAGCAGGGCCAGCACCGATGGCGCGTAGAAGCCCACGTAGGTCGGGTTAAACCGCGAGATATTCTCGGTGGTGGAGCTCAGCGGCGCGATCAACACGTCGGGCGGGATCTGGCGGAAGAGCGCCGCCATGCCCTCCAGGTCGTGGAGCGTATCGCGCGCCTGCTCCAGCTGGCGGCGATAGCGCTCGATATCGGGGGCCGGCGCGACCAATGCTTCCTTGAGGGACTCAAGGTCGCCGCGCAGCGCGAGCACCCGCTGGCGGGCCTCCTGCAGGCGCGCCAACTCATCCGGCGCCAGCTGCAGCCCGAGTGTCGCGATCAGACCGGTCAGCAACGAATCGGTGCTTTCCAGCGTGCCCGCCGTGTAGGTGGTGTCATTGATCAAGCCCTCGAGCCGCCTCACCGCCTGCTCGAACCGGCCACCCTCGACCTCGTCCGCCAGGAGGATGAGGTCATCGAGCGACTCACTCGAAAAATCTCGAAGCCGCTCGGTTGCTCGCTGGCCCTCCTCGGCCACCCGCCGCACCAGTTGCTTGTTGAGATCGGTCACAAAGAAGTTGGCCACAAACGTCACGTAGTCCCGCCGGACCGGGTCGATGGCATTGATCAACAGACGAATCGTGATCTGCCGGCCTGCCAGCAGGGTGCTATAGGTCTCGTGCGGCAAGATTGCGACGACCTCGACCGTGCCGGTCGCCAACTCCGATCGGGCCCACTGCTCGTCGGACGTCACCCCGCGCACGGGAAAATCGGGGCCGAAGTTCCAGGTGCGATTGGCCAGGTCGGGCGGGAGCTGTGCGCCCTCAGGGATCACCAGGATGACCGGCACCGGTGCCTGCTTTCCTGTAAAGCCGAGACCGAAGAGCAACAGGATCAGGAAGGGACCGAGGATCAGGACGAGCACCAGCCGCGGCTGACGCATCACGTCCAACACTTCCTTGGCGAGAAAGGCCGTAATCCGGCGCAGTCGCTTCACGGCACTCGGCCTCCAATGGAGACGGGAGGAGCAACCCGAGCGGGGTCATCTTGAGCAGCGCGGTGCTGCTGCACCAGCCGAACGAAGACCTCGTCGAATGAGGGATCAACGTCGTCGACGGACTCGACCGCTACCCCATGCTGCTGCAACAGCGCCAAAAGGATCGGGACGGCCGCAGCCGCATCGGCCACGGTGACTTTGAGGAGGTCGAAGCTGGGGCTCTCGACGGCCAGCACGCCCGCCTGCGCCTGGATGGCCGTGATCGCCGACCGGGTGAACCCCGAGGCGCGGACCTCGATGACTTCACCCCCAAGCGCGCGCTGGCGCAACTCGAGCGGACTGCCGAGCGCCGCCAGCATCCCGTTCGAGAGAATCGCGACCTGGTCGCAGTACTCCGCTTCGGTGACGTACTGAGTCGTCACGACCAGCGTGGTTCCCGCCTCGTTGAGCCGGCGGAATTCCTCCCAGAATTTGACGCGCAGGATGGGATCGATTCCGGCGGTGGGCTCATCCACGAACAACAACTCTGGGGTATGAAGCAGGGCCGCCGCCAGGGCCACGCGGCGCTGCATCCCGCCCGAGATCTGGCCGGCGGTCTTGCGGCGATCGGGCCACAGTTCGACCAGTTCCAGGACCTCGCGAATCCGGCGCCGACGGTGGCGCAGGCCCAACCCATAGACCAGCCCCACGAAGTTGAGGTTCTCCTCGACCGTGAGGGTCGGATAGAGCACAAAGAGTTGGGGCATGTAGCCGATCCGTTGGTGGAGGGTACCGCGAAAGTCGGCCGGTGGGTGTCCTAACACGGTGAGTGTTCCCTGGTCGGGAACATAGACGCCGAGCATCATCCGCATTGTCGTCGTCTTGCCACTTCCGCTTGGCCCGAGCAAACAAAAAATCTGGCCGCGCGGCACCGCAAATGTCAGATCGCGCACCGCCCAGGTTCGACCGAAGGCCTTGCCCACGCCGTCGGCCGCGATCACAAGGGCATTCGTGACCACAGAGCCTCCAGTTGCAGCTACCCGTTCTCTGGACCCCCGGCCTCACCTCGCGGGGACAGCCGCATGCCGGGTATTTCTATTCCCAGCTCCACGTCGATCTCCGGCAGCGCCGCGGCCTGTTCGCTGTCGACCCCGCCTGCGCGGCCGTGGGGCTTGAAGGCAATCACGATCGCCGTCCGCCCGGCGGTTGAGACGAGCGAGACTCGCTCGAAGCCGGCCTCCTCGATCACGGCCAGCATCTGGTCGACGGTGAAGGCGCCATTGCGCAGGTTGAAGAGCGCCGCCGGGAGCGGGCCGGACAGGTCGTTATCGAGCAGGAAGTCCTGCACCACCAGGAGGCCACCCTCGGCGAGTGTCGAATAAGCTTTGACCAGCTTCTCGCGCGCCCGACTGCCAGGTCCATGCAGGATATTGCTCATCAGCAGGGCGTCGTAGCCATGGCCGAACTGGTCGGTCTCCCAGTTACCGGCTTGAAAGTCGATGCGATCATGCACATCGGAGCTGGCAACAATCACGCGGGCAATCTCCAGACTTTCGGGGAGATCCCAGAGGGTGGCGGTCA
>DOUV01000115.1 GCA_003520455.1 Chloroflexota bacterium
GGCGGCCACCTCGGCCGGCGTGGCCTTGCGGATCGCGCCCGCCGCGACCAACTCCTCCACCGGCGCTTCGCGGCGGTGCGGGCAGGTCAGGACCCGGAAGCCCGCTTTGACGAGATTGAGGGCCATGGGCTTCCCCATCTGCCCCAACCCGAGAAAACCGATCTGACGCGTCATCGAGGCTCCTTCGTATGTCGACCGGGGGCGAGCAAATATCCAGGCGCCCGCCTGCCCGGCGAAGTCCACATTAGGCCCCCTGCTCGGCCGGCACGGCGCCACGTGCGGGCCGGCGCCGCAGCATCAGGAGCGCCAGGCCGAGGAGCGGGGGCACGGTCGAAAGCAGGTAGAGCAGCACACTGTTGGCCGGCGGGACACCCTGCACGCGCCGCTCGGACCCGAGTAGCGGTTGCCCATCGGGCCCCACGATCCGGATGCGAGAGGCGTCGCCACCGGCCGGCGGCAGCCGAAATGCCGTAAAGGACGGGCGGCTGCCCTGCGCGCTCGCAGCATCGTAGGGCACGATGGTGTACCCCAGGGCGGCGCCTTCGGTCTGCTTGACGAGGAAAGGCTGTTGGTCAACGGTCGCCACCGCCGTGTTGCCGCGCAGGAGCTGCAACCGATCGCCCGTCACCGGCTCGGCCAGGACCCACTCCCAGCTCCCCTTGCCAACGGCCGGCTGCTGCGGCGCGAGCAGCCTGGCATAGTCATAGCGCGGAAACTCGCGGGCGGTGAAGGGCTCCAGATAGAGATCCTCGCCGGGCCGTAGATAGAGCACAGCCTGCGGGTCGGTCGCCAGGGCGGGCTCGGTCCAGCGCTCAGCCACGAAGGCGGTGTAGCCGACTCCCTGGCGGCGCGGCGCGAAGACGTGTAGCTTCTTGCGGCTGCCGGTTACCGTCGCCCCGCTCGCCACGCGGAGCCGCAACTCGTAATCGCCGGGCGGCAGGTTGATCGCGTAGGCCTGCGCCGGCAGCGAGACGTAGCGGTTCAGCAGGGCCGGGGGCTCGCCCGGCGGCTGGGGCGGGAGCGCGTTAGTGTTCCCGGCCTTCAGTTGCTGCAAGTATTGTTCATAGACGGCCTGATAATCTGCCACGGCCCGCGCATAGCGGTCCTGGGCCTCCGATACCGTCTTCGACTCGGCCAAGTATTGCCGATAAGCCTGCTCAGCGGCAGCCCCGACGACTACCTGGCGGGGTGTGATCGAGTCGTAGACCAGCGCGGTCGTCGTCGGCTCCAGGCTGGCGACCACCCGGCCCCCGCGCGAGATTTCCAGCACCCCGGTCAGGCGCTTGTCAAGCGCCTGCCAGTCCGCACGGTACTCGAAGGTGAGCGGCCAGTAGTAGACCTCGGTCAGTTTGGGGCTGACGATATTGTCGGCGTTGGCGATCAGGAAAAGGGTATCCACCGAGCGCGGGTAGAAGATGTTCCTATACTGCTCGCCGGCATAGGCCCAGACGTCGTAGACGAGCTGCTGCTCGCGGGCCGCCGGCACGTTGGCCGCGCTCCGCACCCGCCAGACGAGCGCAACCGCGCCTACCAGGAGGAGGAGCACGAGCAACACCGTTGCCAGGCGTACCGCGCGTTTCACGACGACACCCCCCGCCACGCCACGATCCGTACGGCCAGAGCCAGGAGGACGGCCGTGTAGACGATCGAGGCGACGATGTTGCTCGCGTACTCGCCGGCGTTGCCGAGCGCGACGGCCTGGAGCCCGCGCAGCAGGTAGGCCAGCGGCGAAATGACGCCCGTCACGGCCGAGATCGCGTTGAGCACCGGCGCTAGCACGGCTACCAGCCCGCCGCCCAGCGCGGGCAGGACCTGCTCCGCCACCCGCCCCGTAAGCTGAAGCCCGAAGAGCACGAAGAGGAGCGCAACCAGGCCGAAGACGGCGGTGCGCGTCGAGGGCGCGGAGGCTGAGAGGGCCAGGCCGAAGGCCGCCATGTCGGCCAGGAGCAGGAGCGAGAGTGGCAGGGTCCAGAGAAGCTGGCCGCTGAGGGCGAAGCGCGTCACGATCGCGCTGATGGTGGCAGAGATGCAGGCGATCAGCAGGACGGTGAGCGCGTGCAGCAGGACGCCCGCAAACTTGGCGAGGATCAGGCTCGTCTCGGTGATGGGCGTATAAAAGAGGACGCGCAGGGTCCGCTGCTCGCGCTCCTGGATGATAGCTGTGACGGCGGCGATGGCCGTGTAGATGGCAGTCACCGCGATCGCGCCGGAGAAAGCTGGAACCAGGGGGTCGGTCGCGACCAGCAGCCCGTAGTCGCCCAGGAAGCTCAGCGGCACGCTCAGCAGGTAGGCCGTGACGAGGGCGGCGAGCAAGGCGGCAATGTAGGGAACCGGGCTGCGGACGGCCGCCAGCCAGTCGCGCCGGGCAAGCGCCCAGATGCTGCGCCAGAAGAGGCGCCGGGGAACAGCTTGCCGGATCATGAGCGCACGCGATCCGCCAGACCGGCGAGATCCCTCTCCGTCAGAGTCATGAAGGTCTCTTCCAGCGACGGCTGCCGGACCTTCATCCCCACGATGACCGCTCCGAGTCCTGTCAAGGTCTGGGAGACCTGCGCGCGGTAGTCGCCCTCGCGCTCGACATCGACGGTCAACCGCCCGGGGCACGCTTCGACGTCGAAGACGAAGGGCAGAGCGCGCAGACGGTCGACCGCTTCCGCGGGAACGGAGGTCACTTCAATCTCGAGTGTGGCCCGCCCCTCGACGGCGTCGCCCAGGGCCTCCATCGGTCCCTCGGCCAGCAGGCGGCCACGGTACAGGATACCGACGCGGTCGGCGAGGCGCTCGACCTCGGACAATATGTGCGAGGAGATGAAGATAGTCGTGCCGCGGCGCTTCAAATCGAGGAGGCGCTCGCGTATCTCACGGATCCCGTGAGGATCGAGCCCATTCACCGGCTCGTCTAGGAAAAGGAGCTCGGGGTCGTGCAGCAGCGCCCGCGCCAGGGCCAGCCGCTGCCGCATCCCATGGGAGAAGGTGGCGATACGCCGATCACGCTGTGGCCCGAGGCCCACTTCCTCCAGGCGCGCCTCCACCAGTCCCTTGCACCGGACGTTCAGGAGATCGGCGAAGAGGGCCAGGTATTCCCCGGCCGTCATCTCATCGTACAGATACTGCTCCTCGCCGACGACGCCGATCCGCGTGAAGAGCAGCGGATCGCGACGCTCCAGCGGCCGGCCAAAGAGGGAGATGCGCCCGGCGGTGGGCCGGAGCTGTCCCAGCAGCAGCAGCATTGTCGTCGTCTTGCCGGCGCCGTTCGGACCCAGGAAGCCATAGATCTCGCCGCGCCGGACGTGCAGGCTGACGTCGTCCAGGGCGGTGAAATCGCCGTAGCGCTTGGTAAGGTGCTCGGTCTGGAGAACCAGCGCGGTGTCGGGGTCGATCACCTTCCTCTGAGGGAGGTCGAGAGCTGTCGGAATCATGAGCGCGCCCGGCGGCTACCCTTTCATGGCTCCCATGGTGAGGCCGCGCACGACGTAGCGCTGCAGGGCGAAGGCCAGCACGATCACTGGCAGGAGCACCATCGTCACACCCGCGCCGACCTGCCCCCAGAGAATCCCCTCGTCGGTGATGAAGCGTGAGGCCGCGACCGGGAGCGTGACAGCCCGGTTGGTCGTGAGCGCGAGGGCGAAGGTGAAATCATTCCAGGCAAGCACGAAGGCAAACAGGGCCGTCGCCACCAGTCCGGGGGCAGCGAGCGGGAGGATGATACGGACAAGGGCCTCCAGGCGCGCCGCGCCGTCGATCATTGCGGCCTCCTCCAGCTCGCGCGGGATCTGCATGAAGAAGCCGCGCAACATCCAGGTCGCGAAGGGCAGGTTGAGCCCGGTATAGGCGATGATCAGGGCCAGCCGCGTGTCAATCAGGTGCATCCCGCTGAAGATCAGGAAGAGGGGAATCACGATCGCGATAGGAGGCAGCATGCGTGTCCCGATCACAAAGATCGCGAGCTGGTTCTTCCCGGGAAAATCAAAGCGAGCGAAGCTGTAGGCCGCCAGAGAGGCGAAGATCAACGGCACAACTGTGGCGAAGATCGAGATCACGACGCTGTTGGCATAGGTATTGACGAAGTTGAGACCTGCCGCGCCCCCTGTGCCGGCCCCCGAAAGAATGGCCTGGTAGTTTTCCAGCGAGGGGGTAAACAGCCAGACCGGCGGCATCGAAAAGGATTGCGCCCGCGTCTTCAACCCTGTGAGCACCAGCCAGATCAGCGGGAAGCTGAAGACCAGGAGCGAAACAATCACAAAAGCGTAGACGATGCTCATCTCCAGAATGCGGCGCGTTTTGCGACTCATGCGTTCTTCTCTCCAAAACGGAAGCAGACCGGGTACTACGTTCCGTTAGACGTCTACCTCGCCAGAGAGGTACCGCCAGTAGACCAGACTAATCACCATCGTGATGAGCAGCAGGACCCACGAGAGGGCCGCGCCGCGGCCAAGATCGAAGGTGCGAAAGCCGGTCAGATAAATCGCGATGCTCAAGGTGCGGGTCGAATTTGCGGGTCCTCCCCCCGTCAGGACCCAGATGACGTCGAAGACACGCAAGGTGAACATGGTGCGGAACACCAGGGCGACCAGGATCACCGGGCGCAGCATCGGGAGCGTGATCTTGGTAAAGAGCTGCCAGCTATTGGCGCCATCGAGGATGGCCGATTCGTACGGCTCGACCGGCAAGCTCTGTAACCCGGCGAGCAGAATCAGGATCACGAACGACGTGTTCTGCCAGACTTCGACGGCGATGACGGAGGGGAGGGCGAGATCCACGCCCAGCCAGACCTGCGGTGGGACGTGGAGCAGCCCGATGAAGTAGTTCAGCATGCCGAATTCGGTGTGCAGCATGAACTTCCAGGCCAGTGCCACCGCCACCGGCGTGGCGAAGAAGGGAATCAGAATGATGGTGCGGATGAAGCGCATGGCCACCAGGTCGGCCCGATTCAGGAGCAGGGCGAATACAAGGCCGAGGACGAATTCCACCACGATCGCGACCGCCGTGAAGAGCAGGGTCACTTTGACTGAAGTCCAGAACTGGTCGCTTTGCAGCAGGCGGGCGTAATTCTCCAGCCCGACGAAGCGCTCCCCCAGATCGGGGCGCAAAATGTTGTAAGCGTAGAAACTGAGCCTGAGGCTGGAGAGCATAGGCCACACCAGCACTAACAGCAGGGTAATGATCGTCGGCGCGAGCAGTACATAGGGGTAGATTCTTTTCAACAGTCGCGCCCAGGACAACCCGCCCGCTACTACCCGGGATTCGGTAATCTGCCTGGCCATAAGACTCCAGGGTAGCGGCCGGCGCGCGTGCCGCGCCGGCCGCCCTAAACCGCGGCTGCGGCTGCTACTGGCTGCTCTTCAAGAGGTCGTTCAGCTTGGCGTCCCCTTCCTCCATCGCCTCCGTCCCGCTCTTCTGGCCGACGAGGGCGGCCGAGAGCTCTGCCGCCATCATGTCTTCGACGGCGGTCCAATTGCGGAGTCCGGGCCGAATTCGGTCGCCTTCGAGTGCCTTCAGCGTGGCCTCCGCGGCTGGGAAGACCTTCTGGTAGTCGGCGTTGAGGAAGGTGCTGCGTCGCACCGGTGCGTTGGCGGCATTTATCGCCAGATCGAGTTGCACCTTGGGGCTGCTGACATACTTGATCAGGTCCCAGGCTATGTCTTTATTGGCGCTGTCCTTATTGATAGCGAAGCCCCAGCCGCTGCCGACGCCGCCACTCTTGAGGTCGGGGACATCGCGCTTGATCGGGATGGACGACCAGGCCACCTTGCCGACGACCTTCGACTTGTCAGGCTTCTCGAACTCGAGGGCGTACGGCGAGTAGGTGATCGCACTGGCGACCAGGCCTTGCTGCATCACAGTGATGACGTCGTCGTGCTCGTAAGAGGTCATGCCGGGCGGAACGACGTGGTACTTGTTGTACAGATCGGCCCAGAATTGGGTGGCTTCGATCGAGGCTGGCTCGTTCAGCATACTCTTGCTCTGGTCGGGCGTCAGGAAGTTGCCGCCGAAGCCGTACAGGAAGGCGAACCAGTTGTAGACCAGGAAGTTGCCCTGCTTGCCGGCGTGGACGGTGCCGTAGACGCCGTCTTTGGTCGTTTTCTGCGCATCGGCCAGGTACTCATCCCAGTAGGTGGGCGGGTTCTGGATGCCGGCGGCGTCGAACAGGTCTTTGCGGTAGTGGTAGATGAGCGTGCCGTAGCGGACCGGGACCGCGTAGGTCGTGCCATCCGGATAGGGCACGCGCATGGCCTTCAACACGGCGGGGATGAAGTCGTCCTGTTCCGGCAGGGGGTCCTTCTGTAACCAGGGATCGAGCGGCTCGAGGAAGGGTGCCATCTCGGAAGCCCAGATCGCCCCGTCCACCTGGACGACGTCGTAGGTGGAGGTGTGGGAGGTGAAGTCCAGGAGCGCCTTCTGGCGCACTTCCGCGTAGGCTAACTGGGTGATCTGGAGCTTGACACCATTCTCTTTGGCCCAGGCCTCAATGCCGGGCTGCACGCCGCGACCGCCTCCACCTGTAGGCTGCAGCACGGAGAGCGTCTTTCCGGCGTACTTACCGGAGGTGCCGCCTTCGATGACGATCGGGGTGGGCGGCGCCGCGGGCGCCGCACTGGTCGGCTGTGCCTGCGCAGCCACCGTGGGGGCCACT